>JBJMTR010000163.1:0-8509 GCA_045811565.1 Bradyrhizobium sp. | reverse complement strand
GGCTTGTGCACCACTGTGCAGCCGGCGGCCAGCGCAGGAGCAATCTTCCAGGTCGAAAGCATGAACGGCGTGTTCCACGGCGTGATCACGCCGACCGGACCGATCGGCACGCGCGTGGAAATGTTCCAGTGCTCCTCGCTCGGCATATTGAGGCCGTCGCGCGCCTCCGCACATTTGTCGGCGAAGAAGCGGAAGTTTTCGGCTGCGCGGATCGCGGCCTTGGCCATGAAGCGGTGGGCCTGGCCGGTATCGATGCACTCCAGGACAGCGATGTCGTCGGCGTGGTCCTCGATCGCATCGGCGACGCGATGCAACAGTTTCTTGCGCATCGACGCCGACATATCACGCCAGGCTTTGAAGGCGGCGCTGGCCGCGGTCGCGGCGCGATCGATATCCTCGGCATTGCCGCGCGCGACGGAGGCCAGCACCGTGCTGTCGATCGGCGATTTGGTCTCAAACGTCTGGCCCGAGATCGACGGCACGACCTTGCCGTCGATCATGTGGCCGATGCCTTCGGCTTTCAATTTAGCCAGCAAGGGCGCCGCGCGCTCGCGATTGGCCTGAAAGACATCTGACGATTTCGGGGCGACTTTATCCATTGATCGTCTCCACTTTTAGAGCATCGTGGATGTTGTTGCGCTTCCAGCTCGTTTCCTTGTCGTTGATCTGCATGTCGAACGACAGCGCGAATTTGCTGTTTGCAAACACTGGATCGAGATAGGCGGACAGTGCCTTGAAGATATGTTCGCCGGCTTTCTTGCGGGTCGCGAGATCGCGGCCCTCGCCAAGGCGCAGCACCATGTCAAGAAAGCCGAGTTTCTTTCCACCGTCGGCGATCGCATAGTGCTCGCATCTGATGGCGCGGACACGAATGCCGCCGAGCGGGAAGATGCCGGTTTCGACCGCCGCCTTGCGGACCACTTCGACCACTGCGCCCATATCGACGCGGGCGTCGAGATTGGCAGAATATTCGATCGTGAAATGCGGCATGTCCGGATCACTCCTCGCAAGATATCAAGCGAACAACAGGTCATGGAACCGTAGGGACCACAGTCGCCCCGAATCGTGTCGCCTTGCGGGTCTCGATCGGGGGACGAACGATCCCGCCAGCGTCCAAAAAAGGGATGCCGAAAGATAATTAACATGTTAAGTGTATCCGGGCAAACCGAATTGATGTTTGCTGCAGCGCAAAAATTCGGCGCTCCTGACCGCGGATGCCTATGACGGCACGAAAGAAATCTTCCAACGGATCGGGCCCGGCTGAAACAGCCGCAACGCCGCGCGCGCCGATGCGCGGGTTTTCCCGCTCGTTGCCGATGTCGCTGTTGCGCGCGCGCGAAGCGGTGATGCGGCAGTTCCGCCCGTCATTGCGCAATCATGGCCTGACCGAGCAGCAATGGCGGATTCTTCGTGCGTTGACGGCGGTGGATGCCATCGAAGTCACGGAACTTGCGCGCGTCGCTTTTCTGCTGGGCCCGAGTTTGTCGCGAATCCTGCGCGATCTCGAAGCGCGACATCTGATCGAACGGCGCACGGCAAAGAAAGATCTGCGCCGCGCCGTAGTGTCGATCTCGGCCAAGGGGTTGAAGCTGATCGAGGCGGTCGCGCCGAGTTCGGAAACCATCTACGCCACCATCACGAAGCGCTACGGCGCGCGCAAGCTCAGGGAACTGCAGGCTATGCTCGGCGCGCTCGAGAGCAGTTTGTCGGGATTGGAAGTCGTAGATGAAGATTCCGAGCCCGATGAGTGAACGCAAATTTGCATGATGATCTGCAGCAAGACGCATAGCTTCGCGTGCTGCACATACTTTGAGCATCAAAACCCATCAGCATTCGCTGGAATTTGCACGAATAGAGCCGGCCTTGACGGCGTTGCTCATCTTCGATCGTCGTGTTCTGCGACGCATCTCGGCTGTCAGTCGAAATCGCACGATATCAATTTACTCGGGCCGAGAGAGTCCGTAAGTAACCATCCGGTTACGCGTCCGGTGAGGATGCCAAGACCAAGAAAGGCCGACGAGGACGCCCGGCCTCAAGGAGGAATGAATGAAACTGACGAGACGCGACTTCGCGGCCGGTATCGCAGCCGGCATAGCTGCCCCCCACATCATCGGAAGCGCGAAGGCGCAAGGCGCGGCCACCATCAAGATCGGCATGTGCGCGCCGGTGACCGGTCCCGCCGCCGAATCCGGCGGATACGCCATCAAGGGTGCGAAGCTCGCGCTCGAGGCCGTCAACAAGGCCGGCGGCATCCTCGGCAAGCAGGCGGAACTGATCGTGGAAGATGATCAGACCACCAACCCCGGCATCGTGCTGGCGTTCTCGAAACTCGCCGCGCAGTCCGACATCGTCGCCTTTCTCGGCTCGATCCGCTCCACGCAGGTGCATGCCATGGCGCCGGACGTGCTCAAGCTCGGCAAGCCCGTGATGATCGGCGGTACCGATCCGAACCTCACTCATATGGGCAATCAGTGGGTGTTTCGTTTTCGCCCCAATGACAGCTATTCCGGCCGCGTGATCGCCGATTACGGCGTCAATACGCTGGGCAAGAAGAAATGGGCCGTGCTGCACTCGACCGACGCGTTCGGCACCGCGGGCGGCAAGGCACTGAGCGCGGCGCTGGACAAGCTCGGCTGTCCGGCCGTGCTCGATCAGGGCTACGCCAACCAGAGCCAGGATTTTACGCCGGTGGTGCTCGCGATCAAGCAATCCGGCGCCGACATCCTCGGCTCGTATTTCACGTTTGAAAACGATCTCGGCATTTTCGCCCGGCAATTGCGCCAGCTCGGCGTCAATATCCCCTGGGTGGGCTCGCCCTCGATCGTCAATGTCACCGCGCTGAAGCTCGCAGGGCCCGCGCTCTACAACACCTTTGGCGTCGCCGATTACGCCGAGGATTCCAACGAGGCCTCGAAGACGTTCGGCAAGCTCTACCGCGACGCGGTGAAGGTCGCCCCCGACAATCAGAGCTCGTGGCCTTATGATGCGGTCAGCGTCCTCGCGGCGGCGATCAACAAGGCGGGCTCGACCGATCCAACCAAGATCCGCGAAGCGATCCTGTCGATCAAGAAATTTCCGGGCGCCGAGGGCGAATACAATTTCGACCAGAACGGTGACGGGCTTCACGGCTACAACATCGTGAAGAACGAGAAGGGCTCGATCGTTTTCGACAAGCACATCGAATTCAACGACTGATCGCGTTGTCGCTCTCCTCGGTTCTCGCCGGGGAGGCCGATACGTGTTCGGCCATTTGAATAGTTCCTCTTAACTGAACGCGGGTTATGGATCTCGTCCTTCAATTGCTGTTTACCGGCATCGGCATCGGCGCCGTCTATGCGCTGGTCGCGCTCGGCTTCGTGCTGATTTTCCGCGCCACCAATGTGGTGAATTTCGCGCAAGGCGAATTCTCCATGGTCGCCGCCTATCTGATGGTGGTGTTTGCCGTCGATCTCGGCTGGCCCTACTGGCTTTCATTCCTGATCGCACTCGCCGGCATGGCGCTGTTAGGCGTGATCTTCAATCTCGGGGTTTATTATCCATTGCGCCATCGCACCTTCCTGCCGGTCATCATCGCGACCATCGGCGCTTCGATCCTGCTCGCCAATTCCGTGCTCGCGATCTACGGCCCGCAGCCGCAGGTGCTGCAGGGCTGGTTCGACACGCCCGGCATCCAGCTCGGCCCGGTCTATCTCGACAGCCAGTATCTCCTGATTATCGCGGTGACGATTGCGCTCGTGATCTTCAATTACTGGTTTTTCGAAAAGACGCTGCTCGGCAAGAAATTGCAGGCGACCTCCCAGGACAAGGAAATGGCATCGCTGCTCGGTATTTCCGTCTCGGCGATGATCATGATCACCTTCATCTATTCGGCGGTGCTCGGCGGCCTTGCCGGCATCCTCGTTGCACCTGTGCTGTTCGTCTCGATCCAGATGGGCTCGACGATCGCGCTGAAAGCCTTCGCAGCGACCATCATCGGCGGTTTTGGTGACGTGGCCGGCGCGATCATTGGTGGGCTGGCGCTCGGGGTGATCGAGACCTTTGGCGCGGCGTACGTCTCGGTGCCGTACAAGGATGGCTTCGCGTTCCTGGTGCTGGTGGCGTTCCTGATCTTTAGGCCGCAGGGCATCTTCGGCGAACGCGTGGCGGAAAAAGCATGAGCGCGCCCAGCGATAACATGCCGATTCCGGCGCCCGCTATTCGCACCCGGCCGCTACTGGTTCGGCACCTGCCGTATTTTATCAGCGCTGCGGTGCTGGTGGCGTTTGCCGCCGCGATGCGGTTCGACGGCTACATCCTCAACGTCCTGATGCAGACGACGACGTTCTCGATCGCAGTGTTCGGGCTCTCGGTCGTGCTCGGCCTGTGCGGGCAGATCAATCTGGCACAGGCGGCGTTCTTCGGCTTCGGCGCCTACGCGGTCGGACTTGGCACCGCCGATCTGCATTTGAACTTCTGGCTTTGTCTCGCCGCCGGGTGCGCGATGGCGCTGGTCGCAGGCGCTTTCCTCGGCATGTCAACGCTGAGGCTTGGCGGGCACTACCTTGCGATGGTGACGATCTCGTTCCAGCAGATCGTCACGCTCGTCATGATCAACGCCATCGGGCTGACGCACGGGCCGGACGGCGTCTCCAATATTCGCCGCCCCGAACTGTTCCAGACCTCGCAGGGTTATCTCGCCTTCTGCGTCGCGGTGCTCGCGATCGTCGGCTATCTCGTGTGGCATCTGCCGGACACAAAACTCGGCCGCGCCATGCGCGCGGTGCGCGACAACGAGCTCGCGGCCGGCGTCA
This sequence comes from Bradyrhizobium sp., assembly GCA_045811565.1. Lineage (GTDB taxonomy): Bacteria > Pseudomonadota > Alphaproteobacteria > Rhizobiales > Xanthobacteraceae > Bradyrhizobium. Next base: position 3,719 of record JBJMTR010000163.1, on the reverse strand, counting down.
ACGGCGTCGATGTGTTCCGCACCAAGGTCTATGCCTTTGCGGTGTGCGCCGGGCTCGGCGGCCTGGCCGGCGGATTGTTCGCGGGCGGCTTTGCCTATGTCAGTCCGGATCAGTTCTCGTTCGCGGAATCGATCGTGTTCCTGACCATGTCCTTGCTCGGCGGCGTTGCGTCGCCGATCGGCTCGGCGATCGGCACCGGCTTGTTGATCCTGATCCCGGAATGGCTGCGCTTCCTGAAAAGCGTTCCCGGGCTTTATCTCGCGATCTACGGCCTGTTCGTCATTCTCATTATCCGCTTCATGCCGGATGGTATTTGGGGTTTTGTGTCTGCCGCGTTCGAGCGCTGGCGCGCGCAGACCAAGGCGCCGCCTGCGGCCGCGCCCCTGAAACTGAAGCCCGCGACCGTCGGCGGTGATATCGTGCTTGAGGTTACCGGGCTCTCAAAACATTTCGGCGGCCTCAAAGCCGTCGATGATGTCGACATCGCGGTCAGGCGCGGTGGCGTGCACGCGCTGATCGGTCCGAATGGCTCCGGCAAGACCACGACACTCAACGTGCTGTCCGGTCTGTACAAGGCGACCTCAGGCAAGATCGTGCTCGACGGCACCGACATCACCAGCATGCCGCCGCATCAGCGCACCGCGGCGGGACTTGGGCGTACCTTCCAGAACATCCGCCTGTTCCGCTCGATGACGGCACTGGAGAACGTCGAGATCGGCGCCGAGCGGCCCGGCAATACGATGATCGGGAAGGGCGATGACGCGCTGACCGAGCGTGCGATGGAAGCGCTGACCTTCGTCGGCCTCGGCAGCCGTGCCAACGAACTGATCTCGAGCTTCTCCTACGGCCATCAGCGGCTTATCGAGATTGCTCGCGCGCTCGCCGCCAATCCCACATTGCTGCTGCTCGACGAGCCCGCAGCCGGCTTGAACTCGACTGAAAAGCTCGAGCTTCACGAACTGCTCAAGCGCATCGCGGCGCAGGGCCTCACGATCCTGATCATCGATCACGATATGACGCTGGTCTCGGAAGCGGCCCAGCACATCACCGTGCTAAATTTTGGTCGCCGCATCGCGGACGGCGAGTCGATGGCGGTGTTGCGCCATCCCGATGTCGTCTCCGCCTATCTCGGAGCCGAATGATGGCGCTGCTCGAAATCCGCGACCTGGTGGTTCGCTACGGCGAGATCGAGGCGCTGCGTGGCGTCACGATCGCGGTGGAAGAGGGACAGGTCGTGACGCTGCTCGGCGCCAACGGCGCCGGAAAATCGACCACCCTCCGCGCCATTTCCGGTCTCGCCAAACCCACAAGCGGCGAAATTCTGTTCGACGGCTTGTCGATTGCAGGGCTCGGGCCGGAGGCGATCGTCCGCATGGGCATTTCGCACGTGCCGGAAGGGCGGCGGGTGTTTCCCGGCCTGACCGTGAAAGAAAATATCATGCTCGGCGCATCAAACCGTAAGGCGGCGACGTCGCAGCTTTCGCGCGAAGCGGACGCCATGTTCGACCTGTTCCCGGACATCCGCGCGTTCTCCGATGCGCTCGGCTGGACGCTGTCGGGCGGCCAATTGCAGATGGTCGCGGTGGCGCGCGGCTTGATGGCGAAGCCGCGGCTGTTGCTCCTGGATGAGCCGTCGCTGGGGCTCGCGCCCGTCATCGTGCAGGCGGTGTTCCGCATCATTTCCGAGATCCGGCGCAACACCACCGTCTTGCTTGTCGAGCAAAATGCGCGCATGGGACTTTCCGTCGCCGATCACGGGTTCGTCCTGGAAACCGGACGCATCGTGCTGGGCGGCAAGCCCGACGAATTGTGGGGCAATGAAGCCATTGCCGCCGCTTATCTCGGCAGTCACGGCAAGGTCAGCGCGTAGAGCATGATCCGGAAAAGTGGTCACCGGTTTTCCGAAAAGATCATGCTCCAACAATAGAAGCGAGCCACCGATCCATGGTCACCATCAAGGTCGATAACCTCATTAATTTCGTTGCCGAGGTGTTTTCCCATTCTGAATCTTCGCCCGAGGAAGCCCGGCGCATCGCGACGTATCTCACCACCGCCAATCTCACCGGACACGACAGCCACGGCGTAATCCGCGTGCCGGTTTATATCAGGTGGAAGAAGATGGGCTCCGTCGTGCCGAACCAGACCGCCGAAATCGTGGTCGACACGCCAGCGCTGGCGGTGGTCGACGGCAAGTTCGGCTACGGGCAAACCGTGACGCCGCAGGCTGTCAAAATCGGCATAGACAAATGCAAGAAGGCAGGTCTTGCCGCCGTCGCGCTGCGCAACGCCGGTCATATCGGCCGCGTCGGTGACTGGGCGGAGATGGCCGCCGCCGAAGGGCTGGTATCTGTGCACTTCGTCAATGCGGCGGGCTCGCTGCTGGTGGCACCCTATGGCGGCGTCGAGAAGCGGCTGTCGACCGCGCCTTATTGCGTCGGCATTCCGCGCCAGGGGCAGGAACCGATCGTGCTCGATTTCGCCACCTCGATCGTCGCCGAAGGCAAGGTTTTGGTTGCGAGCCGCGGCGGCAAGAAGTTGCCGAAGGGGGCGCTGATCGACGCCGACGGCTCGTTGAGTGAGGATCCGGCTGTGCTGTACGGGCCCTACGAGCCCGAGGGGCCGCGCGACCATACCAAGGGTACCGGCGCGATCCGCGCATTCGGCGAGCACAAGGGCTCGGGCCTTGCCTTTATCTGCGAATTGCTCGGCGGCGCCTTGACCGGCACGGGCGCCACTGCGCCGGACCGGCGTTTCGCCAACGGCATGTTCGCGGTTTACGTCGATCCCAAGGTAATCGACACCAGCAATTTCTTCGACGGCGAAATCTCGCGCTATGCCGACTTCATCAGGGCGACCAAGCCGGTCGCCGGCGTTGATGCCGTGCTGATCCCCGGCGACCCCGAAAGGAAGACGCGGGCCGAACGCACCAGGAATGGTATCCCCTTGCCTGACGATACCTGGGCGGCGATAGTGAACACCGCGCGCGAAGTCGGCGTGAGCGAAGTGAGCATCCAGCGGGCAACGGCTTGATTGGCGCTGTCATTGCACCCCTCGCAATGACGAAAAGTCTGGGCAACAGGGAAGGAATAAAAAGTGGCAAATAATGTCAAGAAAGTATGGGCCTCCGGCAAGGCCGTGGTCAACGCCTGGCTTGCCATCCCGTCGGGTTTTTCGGCCGAGGTTATTGCACAATGCGGCTTCGACAGCGTCACCGTCGACATTCAGCACGGCGTGCAGGACTACCTGTCGATGGTGCAGTGTTTTCAGGCAATGCAATCACACCCGGTAACGCCGATGGTCCGCGTGCCCTGGAACGAGCCTGGCATCATCGGCAAGGTACTCGACGGCGGCGCCTACGGCGTGATCTGCCCGATGGTCAACACCAGGGAAGAAGCCGAAAAGTTGGTCTCGTATTCCAAATATCCGCCGAAGGGCGTTCGCTCTAACGGCCCGATCCGTTCCGGCATGTACGGCTCCGCCGGTACCTACCAGCAGACCGCCAACGACGAGATCGTGTTGCTCCCAATGATGGAGACCAAGACGGCAGTCGAGAACATGGAATCGATTCTCGATGTCGAGGGCATCAACGGCGTTTATATCGGACCGTCCGATCTCGGCTTCTCCTATGGCTTGGTGCCCAAACTCGACCGCGACGAACCGGAGATTCTCAAGATCTATGAGAAGATCGTCAAAGAGTGCGGCAAGCGCGGCCTCTATCC
>JBJMTR010000162.1:0-17936 GCA_045811565.1 Bradyrhizobium sp. | reverse complement strand
CTTCGTGCGCCTTGCGCCGCGCCGCCAGCCGGTCGCGGTTGCAGGGGCCGTTGCCCGAAAGCACCTGGTTGAATTCTTCCCAGTCGATCGGGCTGTACACCCAATGGCCCGCGTCATTCTGCTTCATGCCGGGATCGGGAATAGTCAGGCCCAAGAATTGCGCCTGCGGTACCGTCGCATCGACGAATTTCTGCCGCAGCTCGTCGTTGGAAAAACGCTTGATCTTCCATTTGGTCGAGGTGTCGCTGTGTTGGCTTACCTTGTCGGACGGGCCGAACATCATCAGCACCGGCCACCACCAGCGATCAAGCGCATCCTGTGCCATCGCCCTCTGCTCCGCAGTGCCGCGGCACAGCGTCAGCATGATTTCAAAGCCCTGACGCTGGTGAAAAGATTCTTCCTTGCAGACGCGGATCATGGCGCGCGCATAGGGACCATAGGAACAGCGGCACAGCGGAATCTGGTTCATGATCGCGGCGCCATCGACCAGCCAGCCGATCGCGCCGATGTCGGCCCAGGTCAGCGTCGGATAATTGAAGATCGAGGAATACTTCGCCTTCCCCGCCAGCATCATGTCGACGAGCTCTTCGCGCGAGGTGCCGAGCGTCTCCGCGGCGGCATAGAGATATAGCCCGTGGCCGCATTCGTCCTGCACCTTGGCCAGCAGCGCGGCCTTGCGGCGCAGCGACGGCGCACGCGTGATCCAGTTGCCTTCGGGAAGCATGCCGACAACTTCCGAATGCGCGTGCTGCGAGATCTGCCGCGTCAGCGTCTTGCGGTAGGCGGCGGGCATCCAGTCGTTGGGTTCGATGCGCTCGTCGGCATCAATGCGCGCCTGGAATTGCGCGGCGTGGGCGGCATCTTCAATGTTGCGATCTTCGGCATCCGCGGTGTTGAGCGCCTGCGTGTACATGGCCGAGCTCCCGGAAGCTTACCTGGAGCAATATATAACATAAATTTCGTAATGCAACCTATTTCTGTAACATATTTTGGATGCCATTGAACCGGCGCGCCAGTTCCTCGTCGGCCTTCGGCAGCGGACCATTTTCGTTGCTGGCATGGTGGTCAAGCCATTGTTCGGACGCAAGAAGCAGCCCGCGATAGATTTCGCCGCAGAGTTTTCGGGCCGCCCCGCCCGGCCAATCCCTGGGCAGCAGTGGCGCTGGCAGCAGAGGATCGCGCAGCACCACGCGGCGGTAGTGGTGGATCAAGAGGATCCGCGCGGTGAAGGCGTCGGCATCGGTGAGGCGCTCACCGCGGCCGATCCAGCCGCGCAACGGCTCGAATGTCTTCATGAATTTCAGATAGGCGTCGGCGGTGCGATCGAGCGGCCAGCTTTCGCTGAGCAATCGCCGGCCGCTGTCATCCTCGGCGGATACTTCGAGGCGGATCGCGCGCGCCGCCTCCTCGGGGATCGGGGCGCCCGACGGCGCGACCCACACGCCCGGCAGCGGACTGCCGAAGCCGGCATTTTTCAGCGCGTCGCGCGAAGCGTCGCGATCTTCGCCATTGCCGATCAGCAACAGCTCAAAGCGACCCGTCCAGTCCGATGGCGGCGGATCGTAGATGTGCTTGGTCGCGGTATCGAAAGTGTGGCGCCCGTGCTCGGCGAGCCGATAAAAACTGTTGCGGCCGACCTTGTTGCGCTCGAGCCAACCGTCGGCGGCGAGCCGCGATATCGCGGTGCGCACCACGCCGCTGTCGATGTCGAGGTACCCGAAGAACTCAAGCAGCGTGCCAAGCCAGACCGAACCGCCGCGGGGCACGATGGCGTCGCCGAACACCGTGATGACGATCGAGCCGGTGCGCGAGGGTTCGCGCTTCAACTGTTCGACGATGCGGTCAAGCGGCTGCGGCATTCGTCAAGGCATACCGCGTTTTTGCTGATTCACAACAACGGCGGCATCAAACCGACGCAGCGCGTCTACCGGTTCGGATCGGGGTAGACCAGGCCGCGCCAGCCGGAACGATCGAACGGCGCCCATTCACCCTCGCGCCGCGCCAGCCGGTCGGCCACCGCGTAGACGGCGGCGGGATGATGGCCCATGCCGCAATGGCTGCTTTCGACTTCGATGCTCTCGGACATCGCGGAAGTCTTTTCCCGGCAGCCCTGCCAGGCACAGATGCCGTCGGTGCGACTGAAGATCGCCGTGGTGGGGACCGGCGGCGCGCCCGCCAGCGACCCGCCGAAACGGCCATCCTCTTCGTCGGCGCGGCGACCGCTCGCCATTTCATAGACGCGCCAGGCGTTGGTCGCCTTCGGGCCCGCCGCGAACGGACTGCCGAGTGTAATCACCGAGCGCACGCGCTCCGGCATCATCTTGGCGAGTTGACGCGCGTACAGACCGCCTAAGCTACAGCCGACCAGGGAGACCTTGCGGCCGTGGGTGTCGTTCAATTCATGCACCAGATCGACCATTGCATCCTGCACGCCGGCCCGGAGGCCGAGATTACGGCCCTGGCGCCAGCCGCTGACCGCATAGCCGCGGTTCCTCAAGAAACTGCGCAGCGGGCGCGTCGAAACATCAGAAGCAACAAGACCGGGCAACACCAGCACCGGATGTCCGTCACCATTCGGTGCGAGGCTGAGAAGCGGCAGAGCCCCGAGAAACGCGCCCAGTTCATGAATGGCTCGCCCTTCCAGAAACATCAGCGTTCTGGAGGGCGCACGAAGCGTCTGCGCAGCAACGGACATCGTTTCTCCTGTTCTGGCACGGCCCTTCGGTCGCGGCAGCCAGCCAATGGATCCATGGGAAGGACGCAAATCTCGTCGAATCGTTCCGCAATGCAACAAGCCGTGGTTAAAAGCTAGGGACCCGGTTTTGCTGTTTCAACCGACCACTTCACACCTGGAATAACTAAAAAGGCCGACGTGATTAATTAGTCACACGAGCCGCAGCAGATATTCGAGGCTGTAAAGCACTAATCCCGCAAGCCCGCCGATCAGCGAGCCGTTGAAGCGGATGTATTGCAAATCCTTGCCGATGTTGATTTCGATCAGCGAAATCAGCTGCCCCATGTCCCACGCCTTGACCTGATCGGAGATGAAGGTCGATACGCCGCTCTTCTGATCGGCGATCACCGTTCGCAGCACGGCGACGAGACCCTGGTTGATCTCTGAGCGAAGCTCGGCATCGCCCGCCAGCGCTTCGCCCGCTTCCGCAAACATCTTCGCGAGATGCTGCTGCAACACCTGCGTCTCGCCCGATGCGCTGCGTTCGATGAACGATCGCGTATTCGACCAGATATTGCGCGCGAGATCGCCAAGCTCCGGTCGCGCCAGCAGATCGCGCTTCAACCCGTCGAGGCGGTCGGAAAAGGCCTGATCGCTGCCGAGCCGGTCGACGAACGACAGCAGCATGCGATCGAACTCGCCGCGGAACGGGTGGTGGGGATCGTTGCGGACTTCTCCGAAGAATCTTGTCGCCGACGCGACAATCCGGTTCACCACGAACTTGTCGGCTCGATAGAGCTTTAGCAGCGTCGGCATTTCGGCGCGGACCTTCTCACGGATCACGGCCATGGTTTCCGCCTGCGTCAGCGTCTGATGCAGCGCGCGCAGGATGTCGTCGAGCAATCCCTGATGCCGGCCCTCGGCGACGAAGGCGCGCAGCGTGCCGGCGGCAAGCGGCGCGAGATCGATCGACAAGAGCTGGGCGGTGACCCGGCGGCTGATGAAATTCATCAGACCAGAGGTTTCGGTCGCCGAGAAGGCCTCCGGCAGCAGACGCAACGCGAAGCGGGCGAGATCGGTGCTGCGCTTGCGGTCGCGCAGCCAGTCGGCAACGAAGGAGCCGAAATCGATCTGACGCAACTTTGCTTCGACGGGTGCGGCTTCGAGAAAATGCATCTCGATGAATTCGCCGAGCTTGTCGGCGATGCGGTGCTGATTGCTCTGGATGATCGCGGTGTGCGGGATCGGCAATCCAAGGGGGCGGCGGAACAGCGCCACCACCGCGTACCAGTCGGCTAGCCCGCCGATGGTGGCGGCTTCCGCAAACGCCGCGACGAAGCCGAACGCCGGATGCACGTTCAAGAGCGCCTTCGCGGTCACGAACAGCGCCAGCGTTGCCGCGAGCACCAACGTGGCCAAAACCTTCACGCGCCGCAGTTCCGCAGCATGCGGCGCGTCGCCGGGGCCGTCGATCACGAATGTGGAGGGAAGGGTCATGACGGCTTTCGAATGAACAACGACCCTGACCATGAGGAGCGGCGTCTTCGCCGCGTCTCGAAGGATGAGGCCTCATGGTTCGAGACGGCGCAAGAGCGCCTCCTCACCATGAGGGTCGGAGTCCGCGTCAAAAAAAAGGCCCGCCTAAGCGGGCCTCGAATTGAGCAGTTGGTCGGAAGATGCGCGATCAGGCGGTCTTGGTGTAGACCTTGGAGAAATTGTCCTGCGCGGTTTTCGCACCCTCGGCGACAAGCTTGCCGAGATATTCGGTGCTGGCCTTCGCCCGCGAGACGAGCACTTCGCCGCGCGTACGGACCATGTCCGACTGGATCTGAACCGCTTCGTTGATCGACTTGGCCGAAGCCAATTTGTCGATGCCCGCGAAGAACGCTTCCGCATCCTGATAGAGCGCCTGCTGGATGTTGCGGCTGATCTTGGCGGCCTCGGAAACCGAACCGGTAACTGCGGTCTCGATCGCTGCGGTCACCTTCTCCGAGCCGGCGTAAAGGTCGGCAGCGCGCACTTTGGCGGTGTCGGCCTGCTTCTTCACGAACTCACGGGCGGCTTCCGGAACTTCCAGGTTCTGGAGCTTGGTGAACGCCTCGGTGACGGGCGCGAAGGCCTCTTTGACGCTATCAAGCACGGAATTGGTTTCGGTGGTCATTTGGGTCTCTCCATCCTCAGGTTTGAGCTATGGGCTCACCCCGTCCGGATTGGCCCGGGGCCCGATTTCTATGCCATAATTGATGGTGCGTCGCAACAACTGATGTTGCGCCGCGATATCACGAATTCGTGATTGGCCTAAATATTAGGCGATTTGCCTGCGGAACCGGCGGCCGACCGCCTCGGGATCAGTGTTGGACCGCCCCGGGAAGGCCATAAGCCTCCATTTGGGCGCGGACCTGCGCCACATTGTGTCCGAGCACGACGATGTCGTGTTTCTTGCCATCGATGTCGCGCACGTGGTCGCGCAGCAGCGCTTCGGCCTTGAAGCCGAGGCTTTCGAACAGCGCGATCGCCGCCTGCTGGTCAACCGTCATCTGCACCGACAGCTTTTCCAGCCCGGCGCCGAGCGCCAGCGCAAATGTCTCCTGCGATAGTGTCCGCCCGACGCCCTGCCCGCGCACGTCTTCTGACACCACCATCCGGATTTCCCCGACATGCGGCGACCAGGAATGCCGGTCGCGCACCAGCGTGCCGCAGCCGACCACCGTGCCCGCCTTCACCGCGAGGATACTCGTGATGTCGCCGCGCTCGATCTCGGTGATCCAGGCCGACAGCACCTTTGGCTGACTGATGTTGCGCGGCAGGAACAGCAGGTCATGGGTCGGCAGTTTTTGCGCGAAAGCCAGAACCGCGGCTTCGTCGGCGCGCGACATCAGGCGGAACTCAATTTCACCGGCATCGGTCTTGGCATGCCGCGGATAGGAACGTGTTTCGGTCATGTTGATCTTTCACCTAGCCAGGAGTCCAGTTTCGGCCACAGCCGCTTGATCGCGTTGGCGCCGGCGACCAGGCTGACGTGGCCGCCTTTCAGCATCACCTCCTCCTTGTCGGACGAGCCGACCTTCGCGATCAGATATTTTGCCGCGTCATAGGGTACGATGTGATCGTGCTCGGCCACTGCATGAAGGATCGGCACCTTGACGTTCTCTAGCCTGGCCGCGCGCCCGCCGACCGACATGGTGTCATTGAACAGCTTGTTGTCCCACATCAGGTCCTTGGTGATATCGCGGAAATATTCGCCGGCCAGCGGCAGCGTATCGGTCGCCCAGCGATCGAACATCCGGTACGATTTCACGAACTCGTCGTTCCAGATGTTTTCCCACAGCTGCACCTGGCTGGCGGCGCGTGACGCCGGCCGCAGCATCTCGAATGATGACAGGATCATCTCGGGCGGCACGTTGCCGATACTGTCGACGAGGCGGTCGACGTCGAAATAGCGCCGGTCAGAGAAATTCTGGAACAGCTTCATCTCGCGGAAATCGATTGGCGTGGTGAAGCAGATCAGATTCTTCATCGGTCCGTCGTTGAAGATCGCACCGTACAACAGCGACAGCACGCCACCGAAGCAGTAGCCGATCACGGTGACTTCTTGCTCACCGGAATCCTGCTGCACGCGACGGATGCAATCCGGAATGAAGTCGAGGACGTAATTCTCCATCCGAAGCGTTCTCTCTTCGGGCTTCGGCGCGGTCCAGTCGAGCATGTAGACGTCGTAGCCGCGCTTGAGGAGGAATTCGATGAAGCTCTGGCCCGGTACCATGTCGAGAATATAGCCGCGATTAGTGGTCGCCATCACGATCAGGATAGGCACACGGTAGATCTCATCCGCGATCGGACGGTAGTGATAGAGGTTCATGGTGCCGTGGACATGCAGAATGTCCTTGGGCGTCGAGCCAAGCGATGGGCCCGACGACGAAAAATATTCGGCGCCCTTGATGCTGCGCTGGATCGCGCGCTGTACCTCGGACTGGATTCGCTCCGGGATCGACGCCAGATCGAGGCCAACAGGCGCGTTCATCTCGAGCCTCCCTTGGCCGACGGAGGACGCTTGGTGCGCGGCGGTTTTGGCGTGCCGCCATAGCCGCCTTGCGGCGGCAGGGAATTGTGGTGCATCTGATGCAGTAGCGCCTTGATCTCGTTGAGCTGGCCTTCGATCGCCTGCAGCCGCTCGGCCATGCCGACCAGTTGCGCCCGGCTCGGCAGGTTCATCGCGAGCAGATATTTCTCCATGAGTTCGCCAAGCTGCTTTTGCGCGCCCGCTGCGGCACCGCCGGCCTGATTCATCATCCTGGAGAATTCGGGCGAGGCCATCGCCTGGTTGGCGAAGGAATTAAAGCCCTTCTCCAGCTCTCCGATCAGCGTCTGCCAGATCACGGCAGGATCGTTGCCCTTGTCGGCCATTGGCGCCCTCTCCCATACCAGTTACGAGCGCTTGCCACGCTTCTCTTGCTTCGGCCCATACCACACCGTTGCGGGTGATCGGTCAACCAGATGATAGGCGTTCCGCGAAAACGGAAAGACTTCTGCGGTGCGACAAACCGTGTCATAGAGTCTTGATCGTGATGCCAGCCGAGGACAACTCCCGTGAACGTATCAGCCCATCAGCCGCCGCAGATCGCCCGCGCCAATGGCATCGATCTTTGTTACGAGATTTTTGGCGACCCCAAAGCCGAGCCGTTGCTGCTGATCATGGGTCTCGGCGCCCAGATGATTCACTGGGACGACGAGTTCTGTCGTCAGCTCGCCGCGCGCGGCTTTCGCGTCATCCGTTTTGACAATCGCGATATCGGCAAGTCCAGCAAGATGACCGGCGGCGGCCGGCTGACGCCCTTTGAATTGCTGAAGCTGCGCTTCCTGAAAATCCCGGTCGCCGCGCCCTACAAGCTTCTCGATATGGCCAGGGATACGGTCGGGCTGATGGATGCGCTCGGCATCAAATCGGCGCATCTGGTCGGCGCATCGATGGGCGGCATGATCGCCCAGGAGGTCGCGATCTCGTTTCCGCAGCGGGTGCGCTCGCTGACCTCGATCATGTCGACCACGGGCAATCCCAAAGTGCCGCCGCCGACCCGCGAGGCGACCGCGATGCTGATGGCGCCGCCGCCGGCCACCAAGGAAGAGTTTTTCGATCGTTTCGCCCAGACCTGGAAAATCCTCCGCGTCGGCTCATTCCCCGAAGACGAGGCGCTCGACCGCTCGCGCGCCGAACGCACTTACGAGCGCGGCCTCAATCCGGCCGGCGTCGGCAGGCAACTCCGCGCGGTGCTCGCTTCCGGCAGCCGCAAGGAACGCCTGCGCGCGGTGAACGCGCCGACGCTGGTGATTCACGGCACCGTCGATCCGCTGGTCCGTCCCGAGGGCGGCAAGGACACCGCGGCTTCGATCCGGGGCGCAAAACTATTGATGATCGAAGGCATGGGCCACGCGCTGCCGATCCCGATGTGGCCGCAGATCATCGACGCCATCGACAAGCACGCGCACGGCGCGGCGGCGAAGGCGGCGTAGGCGGCGCATACCCTCTCGTCGTCCCGCCTTGAGCCGGGACGCATAATCACCGATGCATGTTTTGCGATCTGGGGCCGCCGCCTCCTGCAACAACACGCATTCGTGGCTATGGCTCCCCGCCCCGGTGCGTAATTGCGCACCAGGCGGGGACGACTCGTGGATAAATCTCACTCACCCGCCCACACATCCAGCACGTAGCGATTTTTGCTGCCGAGGTCCTCGATCCAGCGCAGGCCAGCATTCGCATCGGCGCCACTGCGTTCGCGATAGATCGCGACCAGTGCCGTCTTGACGTCCGGCTCCATCTTGCCGCCGTCGCCGCAGACATAGATGATCGCGCCTTGCCCGATCAGGTTCCAGACCTTTTCCTTTTGCGCGGCGACCAGATGCTGCACATAGGTCCTTTGCCCGTTCGCGCGCGAAAAGGCGGTGTGCAGTTCGGTGACGCCGTCCGCAGCAAAGGCCTTCAGTTCGTCGGCGTAGAGAAAATCCTGTTCGGGATGGCGGCAGCCGAAGAACAGCATCGCAGGTCCTAAGCTCGCGCCCTTTGCCTTGCGGTCGGCGCGCTCCTGCAGGAAACCGCGAAATGGTGCGAGGCCCGTGCCGGGTCCGATCATGATGATCGGCACCGAAGCATCGTCAGGCAGCCGGAAGCCGGCTTTGGTCTCGCGAATGGTGGCATGAACGGTATCGCCGGCGCGACGGCCGGCGAGATAATTCGAGCAGACGCCCTTGTAGGTGCCGCGTCCCGAACTCGCGGGCGCTTCCACCACCGCGACGGTGACGCTGCAGCACGCGGGGTCACCCGACGGCGAGGACGAGATCGAATAATATCGGGGCGCCAGCAGCGACAGCATTTCGAGATAGGCATGGAACGGCAGTTCGCAGGCCGGATGTTCCTCCAAAAGGTCGAACACCGACTTGCGTTTTGCCAAAATCTCGGTGCGATAGCGTTCGCTGGAAGCAGCGTCGTCGCCGACATAACCGACCAGTTTCGGCTTGGTCACCGGACACCGCGTATGTTCCGACATGATCTGGATCTGCTTGCGGGTCGCGATCTGCTGCAATTCGACGAATTCGGTCAAGAGACGCCCCACCGAGACGGGCTCGCCGACCGGCAATTGCGCGCGGCGGCCTTCGGCGACCTGCAGGCGGATTTGATCTGCGGGCAGGAAGCCGAAGCGGCGCGCGACCGAATCCACCAGCGCCGGATCGTTGCGCGGGACGACGCTGAGGTGATCTCCGACGCGATAGCTGAAGATCGATGGCAGCTGCACTTCGATATGCCGGGTCGAGCGCTCGGAGGGGTTGGCGCCGCTCTTGTTCTGCAGCTCGGCGTTGACCAGCACCTTCATCGGCGCGACGCCGCCGAGTGCCACGGTCGCATTCACCGCCGTCGGCGCCACCGGTTCGATCGTGTAAAGCGGCTCGTCGTCGGCGCTGCGGCTAAAGCTTGAATCGACCCCGAATTCCTTCATTGCCGCCGGCGCTGCAGCCGCGAACCATTTTTCGAACTGGCCGTCGAGATCGCTGCGCGCGTCACCTTCACCGCGCGTATAGACGCTGCGCCCGCCATGCGCCGCCAGCCGCTCGTCGATCATTCGCGGCACCGATTGATAGGTCGCGGCCCAGTCGCTGTTGCCGCAGCCGAATACCGCGTAACGTAGCTTGGCGAAGGCATCCTTCGGCAGATCGCCCGAGAGCCATTTCACGAACTGCGTGGCGTTGTCGGGCGGCGCGCCGTTATAGGACGCACAGAAGATCAACGCACCGCCCCGCTCCGGCAGCTTGTCGACGAAATCGTCCAGCGGAGCGAGTTTGGTCGCAAAGCCATTGACCTCGGCGAGATCGGCCACGCGCGTCGCGAGTTCTTCGCCGGTGCCGAGGTTCGATCCGTAGAGCACCAGCAGCGGCGTGTTGTGCCCCGGGCGAGTTCGGGCGCGCGGCGCTGCCGCGTTCGACGAAGCCGCGGCCGCAGTGCGTCCCGTGAACGCGCCGCGGTCGTTGTCGGTGCGCGGGCGCACCTTGATCTTGAAGCCGTCGGGCTTGATCGTCAGCGTTTCCTTCAGGTGCATCTGGTAACGCTGATGGTCGATCAACTTGAAGCGCTGCAGGACCATGCCGATCGCGAGCGCCGCCTCGTGCATCGCAAAGCCACGGCCGATGCAGGCGCGCTGGCCATTGCCGAACGGCTTCCAGGCGTTGATGGGGCGCGCCGCCTCGGCCTCGCGACTGAAATTTTCCGGATCGAACGTATCGGGATTCGGTCCCCATACGCCGGGATCGCGGTGCAGCGCCATGACCAGCACGGTGATGAAGGTATTCTTCTTCAGCTTGTATTTGCCGCCGACGGTCTCGTCCTTCAGCGGTGCGATGCCATAGGCCGGCGCCGGCGGCCACAGCCGCAAGGCTTCTTTGAGGATCTGCGCGATATAGGTCAGTTGCGTGACCTGCTGATAGGTCGGCCGCGCGTTGATATCGGGGCCGAGCACCCGGTCGACTTCCTCATAGGCCTTCTTGAGGACTTCGGGATGTTTGAGCAGCGCGTAGATGGCGCAGGACAATAGACCGCTGGTGGTCTCATGCCCCGCGATCAGGAAGGTGTTGATCTGGTAGCGGATGTTGACGTCGTCGAGCTGCTCGCCGGTGGTGCGGTCGACGCCGGTCATCATCGCGCCGAGCATGTCCTTCTTGCCCTCGGCGGCTGCGGCGTTGCGGCGACGTTCGGCGATGATCTCGTCGACCATCTTGTTCATGAAGGCGACGTCTTCGGCGAGCGTCTGCCGCCGCTTGTGCATCCACAGGTTTTCCAGCGGCAGGCCGCGGGTCATCATGATGGTTTCGAGCGATCGGACCAGCGATTCAACGAACGGATGGTAGTCGCGCCGATAGAACGAATTGAACCGGTAATCGAAACCGCAGAGCCCGATGGTATCGAGCGTCAGCGCCGTCATGTCGTGAACGACGTCGATTTCCTCGTCGGCGTTGAGCCGCTCCCACTTTTTCACGAGCTGTTCGGCGATATCGACCATGCTTGGGTGGTAGGACTGCATCGCGCGGTTGCCGAACGGCTGCAGCAGGATGTTGTGCGCCTTGCTCCAGTTCGGCTCTGATGTATCGGCGGTGAACAGCCCGTCGCCGCCGACCGCGCGGACCCGGCGCAGTGAGCCGCGCACTGCCTTGTCAAAGCGTTTTTCGTCGCTGAGTTCTTCGACGAGATCGTGGCCGGATACGATGACGAGCGGCGCGCCCATCATGTCGAGCCAGAAGATCGGCCCCAATTCCCTGGTCAGCCGCACCAGATGCTGAACGGGCGCTCCCGAATCCAGCGACAGCATGTTGCCGACCACCGGCTTTGTCGGGGGCTGCGGGATCGGGCTCAGTCGGTTGCCGGACGCCATTGGGAAATTGTCTCCTGCCTGTCTCATCCGCACCCGTCATTGCGAGCGAAGCGAAGCAATCCAGAAATCCCACCGCTGAAACACTCTGGATTGCTTCGTCGCTTCGCTCCTCGCAATGACGAGGGGTGTATCCTACCCAAATCGCCTTCTACGCCATTCGATCAGCTTGGCGCTGACCTCTTCCGGCTTTTCCTGCTGCGTCCAATGGCCGCTGTCCCGCACCAGGTATTTTTCCAGATCGGGAACGATCTTCTCCATGCCGTCGGCCGACGACGGCGGCAGCACGTGATCGTTTTCGGCCATGATCATCAACGAGGGCACCCGCACGATGTGATCGAGGCCGGCGGAGCGCTGCCAGTTGCGTGACATGTTGCGGTACCAGTTGATGCCGCCGGTGAAGCCGGACTTGATGAAGGCATCGACGAACACCTTCTTTTCCTCAGGACTCAGGATCGGCGTGCGCGGATCATGCTTTGCGTCATAGCCGGCGATCATCTGCGGAAACGCCAGATTGAGCCTCGGCGACGCACCGACGCCGGCGACCGGCTGGTCTGCGGGTGCCAGGTCGCTGCGCGGCACCGGTTTGCGCATGAAGGCGTCGAACGTCTGTTCAACGCGGCTGCCGAATATCCTGTCGGGCTCCCGCGCCGGATCCTGGAATTGCACGACATACATCTTATCGCCGAAGCGCTTGCGATACAGTTCGATCGGATCCGCCGGCGCGCGGTCCATGTGCGGGGTGTTGATGCCGACCACGCCGGCGACGCGATCGATATGCCGCAGCGGCATCTGCCAGACGATAAAGCCGCCCCAGTCATGACCGACGAAGATCGCTTTCTCGATTCCGAGATGATCGAGCAGGCCGACGAGATCGCCGGTCAGATGCTCGATGTCATAGGCTTCCACCGGCTCCGGCCGGTCGGTTTCGCCATAACCGCGCTGATCCGGCGCAATTACCCGGATGCCGGCCTCGCTCAACGCCTTGATCTGGTGACGCCAGGAAAACGCCATCTCCGGCCAGCCGTGGCAAAGCACGACCGGCGGTTTGTCCGTCTTGGGACCCGCTTCGTAATAGCCCATGCGGATGCCATTGGTTTGGGCTAACTGCAGTGGCGGCATTTCGATCATTTTTGCACCTATTCAGCTGCGGTGCTCTTCACATCGCGCGGCGGCGCGAACGCCGCCTCGAGTGCATCGAACTCCGGCGGCAGCATGTCGCACAAGACCTGGACGTGGGGAACGATGTTGGCTCCGGCGATGAAGCCGAAATCGAGCTGGTCGCGATAGCTCTGCACGGTGATGTTGAGCGCGATGCCGTGGGTGGAGATCGACACCGGGAAGATGTGCAGCAGCTCCGCCCCTGCGGCATAGAGCGTCTGCCGCGGTCCCGGGACGTTGGAGACCGTGATGTTCGCCGCCGGAGGGAGCACGTCGGAAAGATTAGAGCGGCTATAGAGCAGCGCCAGGATCTGCACCAGGATCGGCGCACCCAGCATCGAGACATTGGAAACCTGCGGCATGAAGGCCCGCATCGGATGCGACATCTCCTTCGATTTGCTGGATTGCCCGATGATCGCTTCCAGCCGCGCCTTGGGGTCTTCGACATTGGTCGCGATCGAACAGATCATGCCGAACACCTGATTGTTGGAATCGGTGTTGCCCTCCTCGCGGAGCGAGATCGGCACCGCTGCCGTCATGGACTTGGTCGGCAGCGCGCCCTGCTGCAGGAGATAGCGCCGCACCACGCCGGAGGCGAGCGCGAGCACCACGTCATTGAGCTTGCCGCCGGATTGCTTTGCGAGGGCTTTGGCCCGCGACAGCGAGATCGAGACGCCGCCAAAGCTGCGCTCCGACGAGATCGCCTTGTTCAAAATGGTCGGCGGCGAGACCATGCTGGCGAGGCTCTCGCGCGACTTCGGATCGGAAACCTTGCCGACCACTTCGGAGACGCTTTTCAGCATCGCCGGCACGCCGGCGGCGAACTTCACCGCGTTTTCGATCTGGAACATCGCGTTGTCGAACAGGATCGATCCGAGATCGCTTTTGCCGGAGCGCGGCAGCTCGAGGCCTTTCGGCGCGGCAGCGGCATCGAACGGCTTAAGCCAAAGCTGCTGATAGGAATCGATCAGGTTGGCGGCGATGTCGCGCGGCTGCTGCGCGACCTTCCGCGCCGTCGGCGGATCGATTTTGCGCGGCACGGGCGTCACGTCGTAAATCATGTTGGTGAGCGCAGCACCGGCGCCACCGTCGATGCAGGCGTGGTGCATCTTGGAATAGAGCCCGATCTCGTTGTCTTTCATGCCCTCGAAGACATAGAACTCCCAGAGCGGGCGCGCGCGGTTGAGCAGCTTGGCATGCATCCAGCCGACGATGCGCTCCAGCGTCGCGCGATCATGCGGTGCGGGAAGGCTGCCTCGGAAGATGTGGCGGTCGATATCGAATTGATCGTCCTCGACCCAGGATGGATGATCGATATCGAGCGGCGCCTTTTCCAGGCGCGCTTTGAGGATCGGCGCGATATGCAGCCGCGAGGCGATCATCGCCTTGAAGTCCTCGAAGAAGTCGCCCTTGTAATCCTCGGGCAGGCGGAAGATCGCCA
The DNA here is from genome assembly GCA_045811565.1 of Bradyrhizobium sp. Taxonomy (GTDB): domain Bacteria; phylum Pseudomonadota; class Alphaproteobacteria; order Rhizobiales; family Xanthobacteraceae; genus Bradyrhizobium. The sequence goes on along the minus strand of JBJMTR010000162.1, from coordinate 3,754 downwards.
TGCTTCCGACGTGCATCGGCATTTCCGGCGTTTCCAGATACAGAAACGACGCGTCCAGCGATGACAGCTTCTTGGCGTCACCCATGATCTTCTCCCGCTTGTTGTCACGCGGCGCCTTGGCGGCGCTTCAGACGGCGCGCATTATCAACGGCATCGATCAGGATTGTGCATTTTCCGGGGGCGCATATGCAATGGCAAAGGGGCCCGATCGGTCAAATTGCTTGAATGTCCCCTCGGGCTGCGCCAGGCGGTCAGCCACCGCCCATAATGCCGCGGGGTTGACGCCGAGGCCGATATGGCTTGCGAGATGCACCTCGATGTTTTCGGCGGTCGCCGACGGCCGCAATACGCTGGTTCGCCAGTTCACGATGCCATCGGTGCGGGAATAGATCGAGGTCGCAGGAACCGGCAGGTCGCCGGCAATCGCTTGTCGGATCTCGGGGATATCGTCCACCCCTTCGCCCGACAGTGCTTCGTAAAGCCGAGTCGCATTGGTCGCGCGGATGTCGTTTGCGAACGGGCTGCCCAGCGTGATCACGGAGCGCACCATCTCGGGGCTCTGCAGCGCCAGGTCTCGCGCGTAAACGCCGCCAAGACTCCAGCCGACGATGCTGACCTTGCGGCCCGTTGTTTCATGAATCCGCCCCACGAGGTCGCGCAACGCACCGCGCTTGCTGGCCACGCCGCCGAGATTGCGACCCATGTTCCAGGCATACGCATCATAGCCGAGCGCCTTCAGATAACGCCGCATCGGCGCCATCGAAAGGTCGCTGGCCAAGAAGCCCGGCAGCGTCAGCACCGGATGCCCGTCACTTCTCGGCGCCCGCATCAGAAGCGGCGAAAGCATGAGGCTCGAATTAAGCTCGAACAAGCCTCGCGCCTCGGCCAGCAACAGGAACAGGCTCGGCGGACGAAGCCGGCGCTCGGGCGCCCCTGCGCTCCCGCCCATGACGGCCCCTACTTCCTGTCCTTCTTGGTCGAGCCGCCGAGGCCGGCCATGGTCACGAACATGTCCTGGAAGCGCTCGGCGAGCTTGGGATCGAAGGTGAACCAGCTCTGCAGCAGCGCCTCAGGCGAGACCTTGTCGATGTTGGACGTCACCTGCTGCTGCAGCTTGTCCATGACCGCCGTCTGCATCGGCGTCACATCCGGAAGGCCAAAGAACTGCCGGGCTTCGAGGGGCGTGCAATCGATTTCGACGTTTACCTTCATGACCCCTCCTGATTGCAATTGACCGGCTCAGTATCGCCGCGACTGGCTCCGTCACGCAAGCGACCTGAAACGATGAAGCGGCGCACCGTCCCCCATTCGTCCGATATGGTCAACCAAAACGCTCCGCCGCGAAAGGCCTGATATCGGCAAACGGCGTCTCCCCGGTCACCATTTCCGCCAGCAGGCGGCCGGTCACCGGGCCCAGCGTCAGGCCATGGTGCTGATGGCCGAAATCGAACCATAGGCCAGGGTGGCGAGGCGCCCGCCCAATCACCGGCAGCATGTCGGGAAGACACGGACGAGCGCCCTTCCAGGGTTTTGCGTCGATCGGGTCTCCCAATGGAAACAGCGCATGCGCCCGCGGCAGCGCCCGCTCGATCTGAACCGGCGTCGGCGGCGCGTCACGGTCGGCGAACTCCACGCCGGTGGCCAAGCGAATGCCGCGGGCCATCGGCGCCAGGACATAGCCGCGGTCGGAATCCAGCACGGGGTGATTGAGCACGGCGTTCCCGCGCGGCCTGAGATGCAGATGGTACCCGCGCTTGACGTTGAGGGGAATCGAATATCCGAGCGGGGCAAAGACCTGATCGGACCACGGCCCCATCGCCACCACGACCTCAGGCGCGGTTACGGCGCCTTTGAGCGTCGCTACCCGCCATCGCCCGCCGGATTGGCCGAGTGTCCGGGCATCGCCGACAAGAAAGCGGCCGCCCTTGCGGCTGAACAGTGCCGCATAGGCTTTTGCCAGCCCGCCGGGATCGGGGACGAATCCGGGCGCCGGAGAATAGACCGCGCCAGCAAACTCGCCTGACAGACAGGGCTCGCGCGCCGCGATCGCCTTGGCGTCAAGGATCTCGCTTGTGACACCATATTGCTTGGCGCGCTCGGCGTCGCGGAGCGCCTTTGCAAGCGTCGCGTCGGAACGATAGAGCTTGATCCAGCCCGTCTTGCGCAACAGCTCCGGCACGCCGGCCTCCGCGATCAGCGCCTCGTGCTCGATCAGGCTCCTCCGGATCAACGGCAATTCCGCCATCGCGCTGTTGAGCGCCCGCTGCGGCGACGATGCGAGGTAGTAGCGGACAAGCCACGGCAGGAACGCCGGCAAATCCATGAGTCGATAGCGGACCTGCGGCGCGCGGTTCAGCGCGTAGCGCAGGATTTCGCCGAAGTCCCTCGGAAACATGTAGGGGAAGACCGACGCGCATTCGACGATGCCCGCATTGCCAAAGCTCGTCTCTTCGCCGGCGAGTTCGTGCCGGTCGATCAGGATTACATCACGGCCCCGCTTTTGCAGGTGAAGGGCGGCGCCGATGCCGACCATGCCCGCCCCCAGGACAAGAACATCGGCCTTCAGTTCCGTCATGTGCACTCCGAAAGTTGAATGTCACGCGTTTTTGTCAGCTGCTTAAGGTGAAGCTAGTCGTTGCGGCATTGCCGTGCAAACTGGCTTCCGGTTACGGGAAATCATGCTTGCGCGGCGGCCAAACTCTGGCAACAATGCATCGGCAATCGCGGTCGAGCCCGCGGAAGTGGCTGATCACAGCGGGGAAATTGAACAAATGTCGGTACACCAGAGTTTGCTTGCAGCGACCACCGTCTCGGTCATCGCTTTCGGGATTACACCGGCATCTGCCCAAAGCTTGCGCTACGCCAACCAGGGCGACCTCAAGTCGCTCGATCCCTATACGCTCAACGAAAGCACCACGCACGCGCATCTCGGACATGTCTTTGAAGGCCTGGTCACGCGCGACAAGGATCTCAAGATCATTCCCGCGCTGGCGGAAAGCTGGGAAACACCGGAGCCGACCCGCTGGCGATTCCACCTGCGCAAGGCCGTGAAATTTCAGAATGGCGATCCCTTCACCGCTGATGACGTGGTGTTCTCCGCCGATCGTGTTCGCAAGAAGGGCTCGAACCTGCAGACCCGCATCGCGCCCGATACGAAGGTCGTCAAGGTCGACGACTACACCGTGGATTTCATCCTGACCTCGCCCAATCCCATTCTGAATTCGCAATGGGATACCTGGTACATCATGGACAAGAAATGGGCCGAGGCGAACAACGCGGTCGACCCGACACCGGCGGCTGCAACCACGCCGAGCTTTGCCTCGCTCAATGCCAACGGCACCGGCGCCTTCGCCGTCGAAAGTCATCAGCCCGGCGTGAAGACCGTGTTCAAGGCAAACCCGAACTGGTGGCGCAAGCCCGAGCATAACCTCAAGGAAATCATCTTCACCCCGATCAGCTCCGACGCGACGCGCGTCGCGGCCTTGCTTTCGGGCGAAGTCGATGTCATCGAGCCGGTTCCGATTCAGGATATTTCGCGCGTGGATTCGGGTTCGAACGCCGAGGTACTCAAGGGTCCGGAACTGCGAACCATCTTTCTCGGCATGGACCAGGTGCGCGACGAACTGCTTTATTCCAACATCAAGGGCAAGAATCCTTTCAAGGACATCCGTGTCCGCGAGGCGTTCTACAAGGCGGTCGACGTTGAACTGATCAAGACCCGCGTGATGCGCGGACTTTCGACGCCGTCCGCTCT
>JBJMTR010000161.1:0-6636 GCA_045811565.1 Bradyrhizobium sp. | reverse complement strand
CGTCAGCAGCGGATCCGACGTGCCGCAACGCCTCGCCGCCGAGATTGCGGTGCGCGACATCTTCATCGCCGGCCTAGGGGACAGCATCGCTTCCGGCGAAGGCAATCCCGACCGGCCGATTGGCCTCGCCGACGAGGGCTTCTGCTTCCGCTCCTATCTCGGGACGGCGGCCGCGCAATACTACCGGCCAAGCCGGGCCGGCTATAAAGGTGGACGGGCCTGTGAGGCGCCTGATTTCCTGCCGGTATGGCAAAAGCAGAATGCGCTCTGGTTCAATTCCGCCTGCCATCGTTCGCTGTACAGCTACCAGACGCGGACAGCCCTTGCGCTCGCAGTGCGATATCCGCACATCGCCGTCACGTATCTGCCGCTCGCCTGCACCGGCGCGACCATCGCCGACGGACTGTTCGGCTCCCAGCGCGCACGGGAATGCCTGCCGTCGAAATCGGCGAACACCTGCTCCGGCACCGTCAACGGCCAGCTCGCCGAATTGCGCGAGGCCGTCACCGCCGCGAAACGCCGCCAGCCCGAGCGCCAACTCGATCTGGTGCTGCTGTCGATCGGCGCCAACGACATCTATTTTTCCGGCCTCGTCGCCGACGTGATCGTGGACACGCCGACCGAACGCACCTTGTTTCGCCGGAGCGGCGGGATCGCATCGGTGGAGGATTCGCGCGCAGCGCTGACGCGCGACCTGCCGCAAGGATTCAGCAAGCTGCGCGAGGCGCTGAAGCCATTGGTCGGCGGCGATCTTTCGCGCGTCGTCTATACCGCTTACGCCAACCCGGCACTCACGGACGGCGGCGTGCCGTGTCCCGGCGGGCGCGCCGGCTTCGATATTCACCCCTCGTTCAACGCGCAGGCGCAGCGGCTCGCCGCCGTCACAGGCTATGTGCAGGATGAGTTCCTGCCGCAATTGAAGGCGCTGGCGCTCTGTCAATCCGGCATCCTGTGCCGCAACCAGCGCGCCGACCGCATGACCTTCATCGATGCTCATCAGGAGGCTTTCGCCAGCCACGGTTTTTGCGCCCGCGCGCAAACCGATCCGGAATTCGACCGCCAATGCTTTTCGGCGAACGGCGAAAGTTTTGATCCCGATATTGTCACCGCCGCCAACCAGCCGATGCTGTGCGGCCGCAGTGCCGGCGAGTATCGCGCCTATCTGCCGCGGGCGCGCTGGATCCGTGACGCCAATGACAGCTACTTCGCCGCGATGACCTACCCGCAGGGCCTGCCGTCTTCGATGCAACCGTCCGATATCCATGACGCAACCTGGGGGATTCTGTCGGCGGTCTATGGTGGCGCCATGCATCCGAGCGCAGAGGGTCACGCGGCGATGGCCGACGCGGCGGTTCGCGCCGCGGCTGCGGTGCTGGAACTTGATACTGCCGTGCCTGAGGTCATCTCGCAGCCAGTACCGCCGATCCCCGTCGCGCCCGATGCGCAGCGGCCATCCGGCAAGACCGGTGGACTGTATTAGCGCGCGGGCGCGGTCGCGGGAGCGATGCTCTTCTTCGCCGCCGCTGGTGGCTTCAGGGCCGCCGCTGGTGGCTTCACCGCGGCCGCCTGCTCCGGCAAGTATTTCGCGACGATGGCGGGATCGAGTTGCGCTATCGACGTATCCGGCAGCCGGGTCCAGGTCTCATCCATGCCGAACAGCGAAATGCCGAGATAGCCGCGCACCGTCAGCGTCTGTCCGTCGGGGCTGAGGGCCATCTTGGCTTTGTAGATCTTGCCATCGCGCGGATCGAGCACGTTGCCGTTCTCGTATTTCAATCCGTTGCGTTTCATGTCGCGGATGAAGGACAGCCCAAGCCAGGGTGCATCCTTGCGATCGTCCGTGCACTTCGAGCAAACCGGATTGGGCGGATCGCCCGGTTGGGGAAACGTCTTGGCGATCGCGCCTTCAAAAATGCCGTTTTGATCGACAACCAAGAACCATCCGACCGGCTTGCCCTTCTCGACCTTTTGCCACAGGCCCGCGGCCGAAGGTTCCTGAGCTTGCACGGGAAGCGCCGCCATGAGCAGCAGCCCAATCATTATCGGCAGCATCAATCGAAATTTGGAAAGCGGGTTACGCATCGTCGTCACCTGACCAATCCACAAATGAATGGCCGAAGACTACGGCCATTTCGCGGTGGGTTCCAGTGTCCGCGCTTCGCCCGAACCACGGCAAGCGCGCCGCAGCCGGTCCGCCACATCTGGATGAATCAGTTGACGCCGAGCTTCTTCTGCAGGCTCGACGACGAGGTCGTGTACTGGAACACCAGCCGCTTGTCCGGATAGACGTAGCGGTGCGCCTTCTGCGCCATCAACGCGCCCTCGTGGAATCCGGAGAGGATCAACTTCAGCTTGCCGGGATAGGTGTTGATGTCGCCGATGGCGAACACGCCGGGGACGTTGGTCTCGAACGCCGCGGTGTCGACCGGAACCAGATTGTTCTCGAGCGCGACGCCCCAGTTCGCGACCGGACCGAGCTTCATGGTCAGGCCGAAGAACGGCAGCAGCGTATCGCAGTCGATGATGCTGATCGCATTATCGTTGCCCTTCACCGTGGCGCCGGAGAGCTTGCCGCCCTCGCCCTCAAGAGAGGTGACCTGGCCGATCTTCAAATCCATGTTTCCGGAGGCGACCAGCGCGCGCATCTGTTCGACGCTGTGGGGCGCCGCTCGAAAATCGTCGCGCCGGTGCAATAGCGTCACGCGCCTGGCGATCGGATGCAAGTTGAGCGTCCAGTCCAGCGCAGAATCGCCGCCGCCGACAATCAAGAGTTTCTTGTCGCGGAATTGCTCCATCTTGCGCACGGAGTAAAACACCGAAGTGCCTTCATAGGCCTCGATGCCCGGCACTGGCGGCCGCTTCGGCTGGAACGATCCGCCCCCGGCGGAGATCACCACCACCTTGCACTCAAATACCTTGCCGGCATCGGTCTTCACCCGAAAGGCTGGATCGCCGATCTTCTCGATCGTCTCCACCATCTCGTTGAGATGGAACGTCGGGTTGAATGGCTTGATCTGCTCGATCAGCGCATCCGTCAGGCCCTGGCCGGTGACGAAGGGAATGCCGGGAACGTCGTAGATCGGCTTTTCCGGATAGAGTTCGGCGCACTGGCCGCCGATCTTGTCGAGGATGTCGACCAGATGCGTATTCATGTCCAGGAGGCCCAGTTCGAAGACCGCGAACAGTCCGCACGGACCCGCGCCAATAATCAGCACGTCGGTTTTGATCGCTTCGCCCATGTCGCTTCTTTTCGTTTGAATTCGGCTGGAAGGCAGCGCCTGTCTAACCAACACGGGCGGAACAGGAAAGCCATAAAATGCCCACGAGCCGCCATGGCAACCCCTTGCCGCCCCTCGATAACTGGGCTGTAAGGGCATGAACCGTTCGGAGACTGCGCCTGTGAATGCCCATATCCGTTCAGACGCTGTGCCGCGTCTGGAAGACTTTCCCTACCGTCTGGTGGACAATGTGCGTTTCGCCGACCTCGATCCCAACGGACACGTCAACAATGCGGTGTACGCGACCTATTTCGAAACCGGCCGCGTCACGCTGATGAAGGATCGCAGCACTGGATTGATGCCGCCGGGGCTCGGTTGGATCATGGTGCGCATCGACATCCACTTCCGCGCCGAATTGCATTGGCCCGGCAAAATCGAACTCGGTCTTGGCGTGGCGAGGTTCGGCCGGACGTCCGTGACATTCGACCAGGTGGTATTTTCCGAAGGCAAATGCGTCGCCTCGGCACAAGCGGTCACCGTCCTGATCGACGAAACGACGCGCAAGCCGATACCACTGACGTCGGAACTCAAGGCGAATTTCCAGCGCTGGATCCGGCGCGGCGTGGACGCAAGCTGATTAAGCCTGCCGTTCCGGTGTCGTCACGACAAGGCCGTCGAGATCGTCGGTCACCTTGATCTGGCACGACAGCCGTGAATTTGGCCGCACGTCGAAGCCGAAATCCAGCATGTCCTCTTCCATCGGCGAGGGCGCGCCGACCTTTTCGCGCCAATCTTCGTCGACATAGACATGGCAGGTCGCACAGGCGCAGGCCCCGCCGCATTCGGCTTCGATGCCCGGAACGGAGTTGCGGATCGCGGCTTCCATCACGGTCGCGCCGTTTTCAACTTCAATGGTGCGTTTCTCGCCGGAATGGTCGACAAAGTGAATCTTGGCCATGATCGCTCGTGCTGCCGGAATGTAGAAGAATAGGTCCCGGCAGTCGTATAACGGGTCGATCCGCGCTGCGCCAGCGCCGGGGAGGAAAACCTGCAGGGCTGTTTTGGCCGGAATTTCGGCCGGCCTGATCAGATCAGGCCTCAGCAACGTCGCAGGATCACCTCGATCGCGATCCGCGCCAGCGCCACCGCGTCGCCAAGTTCGGCGAGTGGCTCCGAGGGATCGCTGCCGCTCGTGAGGGCTGCTTCCAGCTTTGTGGCGGCTTCCGCAACGGCGAATGCGCCGATCGCGCGTGCCGAACCCTTCAGCGTGTGCGCCAACGTGCCCGCATCCGCCGGTTCGGCGGCAATCGCGCCGATCAGGTTAGCCGACTGTGCCGAAAACATCGCCAGTACCTCGCGCTCGAGGTTGGCGTCGCTGAGCGTCATGCGATTGAGGTGCTCGAAATCGATCGGACCGTCGTCCGGGGCGAGCGGCGGCGATGGCATCCATTCAATCCGTTGGAGATGAAACGGCATGACCTAACCCAAGTCCCCTTGCCGCATTTGGTTGCGGCGGCGGTTTGGGGGAGCCAAACACGGAATTGGTTAACGAAAGGTTGGACGGATTGCCGCAACTTGGCCTTTTTTCAGGCTAATAGTTGCCACAATCTATCGAAGTTCGCGAGAATTTTGAGTGTCCAGAAGGCTTTATAGCATAAAGCTGTTAACGATGATTAACGATGATTAAGAATGTCTTAATCGCGACCATTTCATTCGCATCAGTCAACCAATAGGATGTTTGCGGATGTAGCGGACAAGCCGCCGACGGGCAGGCTTCTGCTCCGCTCAGGGCACCAAACTGGCTCCGAGCTTGCGGGGGACGTTGCAGGCTCGCCAGGCGCCTACAAGTAAGAGGGCTTAGACTGAACATGGCAAACAATCCCAAGAAGGTCAAAGATCCCACCGAAGTCGCGCTTTCTGCCATTCAGGAAGCCCTGAACATCGGCGATGCCACCGCTGAAGCCAACCGCAATTCGATCCGCGGCGAAGGTGCGCCGCCGACACTTTCCTCCGCGGAGCCGTCCTATTCTGAAACGGCATTCGAGACGCGCTCGAGCACCGATCGGCCGGTGTTCGATTCGATCGAGGAACCGCGCGCGCTCCGCCGCGCCGCCAATGATGATCGTGAAACCATCGGACAAATTCTGCAGGCGATCCAGAAGGGCCGCCCTGCCCGCAGCGTCTACACGCTTGCGACGATCTTTGCCGCGGTCTGGCTGGCCGGCTGCGGTCTTCTGACCGTCAGCTTCCTCCCCTCGCTGCAGGCCGCGATCGGCCAGAGCGGCGGCGTTTTGCTGCTTGGCGGCCTTGCGGCGTTGTTCTTCGCGCCGGTGCTGTTGTTCTATTTCCTCGCAAGCCTCGCTTGGCGGGGCCAGGAAATGCGCATGATCGCGCAATCGATGGCGCAGGTCGCAATCCGCTTCTCCGAGCCCGAGGGCGCCGCCAGCGACTCGATGGTGACAGTCGGTCAGGCGATCCGCCGCGAGGTCGCCGCGATGGGCGATGGCGTCGAACGCGCGATCGCGCGCGCCGGCGAACTCGAGACTCTCGTCGCCAACGAAGTCGCGGCGCTCGAGCGCGCCTATTCTGACAACGAAGTGCGCATCCGCGCGCTGCTGCAGGACATCGCCCATCAGCGCGACAATCTGGTCGGACAGGCCGAGCAGGTTCGCAGCGCCATCTCCGGCGTGCAGATCGATCTGCGCCACGACATCGCGCTGATTTCGGATGCGATCGCCTCGCGCGTCGACGAAGTCGCCAAGAGCATCACCGGCGCGCTGGAAGAGCGCGGCGGCCATATCACCAGCGCACTGAGCCATGCCGGCGACAACATGATCCTCGCGCTCGGCGAGCGCGGCGGCGACCTGCTCGACCGCCTCGAGGAAGCCGGTGCCGAAACCACGCGCGCCGTGCTCGACGCCTCTGAACGGCTGACCACCAGCCTCAATTTCAAGACCGGCCATGTCCATGAGGAGTTCGTCGACCTGGCCGATCGTGTCCACGAGATGCTGAACGAACGCCTCGACCGCATCACCAGCGAATTCGAGCAGCGCTCCTCGACCATCGTCGACGGCATTTCCGACCGCACCGAGCAGGTCCACGACTCGCTGAAGAATTCCTCCGACTCGCTGTTGCTCGAACTCGAGCTGCGCAGCGGCGATCTCGTCAGCAAGATCGACGACGCCGGCAACCGCCTTGCGACCCACATCATGACTTCCGGCGACAAGGCGAGCGACGCGCTCGACGTGACGGTGAATTCGCTGGTGGCCAAGGTGGTCAGCCAGACCGAAACCGCGCACGACTCGCTCTCGCTGCAGATGAGCGCGTTCGACGAACTGGTTAAGAACCAGGGCGGCGAACTCGCGGAGAAATTCGCGCGCGACAGCGGCACCCTGGGTGCACTGATTACGCGTCACAT
>JBJMTR010000160.1:0-2954 GCA_045811565.1 Bradyrhizobium sp. | reverse complement strand
TGTTGCCGCGTCGCAGGCCGCGATCATCGGACCGCTGTCGTTCGGAACGCCGTTTTCGATCCTGTGCGCGCTCTCGCTGGTCAGTTTCGTGGTCGGACCGTTCGCGGCCGCAGCGAGCCTGCGGCACGGGCTGGATTGATTGGGGCCGATCAATTCTTTTCAACCAGATTGCGTGCACCGCCGCCCACGACTATCAGGGGGTAGCCATGACGCTGATTGACCTCGCCAACCCCACCAAATTCCTCTCGCTGACCGCGCGCGTCCTGCCGTGGCTTGCGGGCGTTACCGCGATCCTGCTGCTGATCGGCCTCTATCAATCCGCTGTCGCGCCCGACGATTATCAGCAGGGCGCCACCGTCAAGATCATGTTCATCCATGTGCCGAACGCATGGCTATCGATGTTCGTCTGGGGCGTGATGAGTCTTGCGTCCCTGGGCACGCTGGTGTGGCGGCATCCGCTGGCCGATGTCGCGGCCAAGGCGGCCGCCCCGATCGGCGCGGCGTTCACGTTCCTCGCGCTGGTCACGGGCTCGCTGTGGGGGCGACCGATGTGGGGCACCTATTGGGAATGGGATGCGCGGCTCACCTCGGTGCTGATCCTGTTTTTGATGTATCTCGGCCTGATCGCGTTGTGGCGCGCGGTCGAAGATCCCTCGCGTGCGGCGCGGGCCGCGGCGATCCTGACGCTGGTCGGCGCGATCAACCTGCCGATCATCAAGTTCTCGGTCGATTGGTGGAACACGCTGCACCAGCCGGCGTCAGTGATACGAATGGGCGGACCGGCGCTCGACCGCGCGTTCTTGATTCCGCTGCTGGTGATGGCGCTCGGATTTTCGCTGCTGTTCATCACGCTGCATCTGGCGGCGATGCGCAATGAGATCCTGCGCCGCCGCGTGCGCAGCTTGCAGATGATGCAAGCCAGCCGGCGAGCGGCGTGACGCGATGGCGCTCGGTCCCTACGCGTCCTTTATCGTAACATCATACGCGCTGGTGGCAGCCGTAGTGCTTATCCTCATTGTCTGGATCGCGATCGACTTCAGGCGCCAGAAGGCGCGCCTGCGCGAGCTCGAGGCCAGCGGCGCGACCCGGCGCTCCGGCCGCGGCGCAGTGGACATCTGATGAGTGAGCCCGCAACAACAAACGTGTCGCCGCGCAGCCGGCGCTGGCTGGTGGCGCTGCCGCTGGTCGGCTTCGTCGCGCTCGCCGGACTTTTCTTGCTGCGGCTGTATGGCGGCGATCCCTCCAGGATTCCGTCCGCGCTGATCGGACGGCCCGCGCCGCAAACCGTCCTGCCGGCGCTCGAAGGCCTCATCAAGGACGGCGCGCAGGTGCCCGGGCTCGATCCCGCCGCGTTCAAGGGCAAGGTCAGCATCGTCAATGTCTGGGCGTCCTGGTGCGTGCCGTGCCACGACGAGGCGCCGCTCTTGGTCCAGCTCGCCGGGGACACCGGGCTGCAGATGGTCGGCATCAATTACAAGGACGCGCCCGATAATGCCCGCCGCTTCCTCGGCCGCTACGGCAATCCGTTCAGCATTGTCGGCGTCGACGGCAACGGCCGCGCATCGATCGAATGGGGTGTCTACGGCGTGCCGGAGACCTTTGTGGTCGGCCGCGAGGGGACCATCGTCTACAAGCTGGTCGGGCCGGTGACGCCTGAAAATTTTGAACGCGTGCTCAAGGTCGAGATCGAGAAGGCGCTGAAGGCAGGATCTTAACTCGATCATTAACGCGAGCTTAAGGTACCAAGGATCGCGCTCAACTTATCCCCTGCTCACATCTCCGGCTTCGGCCTCGCTTGCTTCCAGCGACGCCGGCTCCAGATGGTAGCGCTTGACCAGCGGCATCTGCGTCACCGCAAAAAGCATCGTCAGCGGCACCATGCCGAACACTTTGAAAGCGACCCAGAAGTCGGTGCTTTGGGTGCGCCAAATGATCTCGTTCAGCACCGCCATCGCGAAGAACCACAACGCCCAGCGCATGGTCAGGATGCGCCAGCCGTGCGGCGTAAGATTGAACATCTGGTCGAACATGATGGCGATGAAGGAGCGGCCGAACAGCAAGCCGCCGCCGAGCATCGCCGCAAACAGCGTATAGACGATCGTCGGCTTCATCTTGATAAAGGTCTCGTCGTGCAGGATCAGCGTCAGCGTGCCGAACACGATAACAACGATGGCGGTGACGATCGCCATCATCGGGACATGACGCGTCACCGCGTAGGATGCGATCATCGCAGCCACCACCGCCACCATGAACGCACCGGTAGCGACGAACAGATTGGTCTTTGCGTTGGCGATGAAAAAGATCATCAATGGACCGAGTTCGGTCGCAAGCTTGAACAAGGGGTGCGGCACTTTCCTGTCCATCAGTCAATCCCCGCAATCGCCTTGGCGAAATCCCGCGCGGTAAACGGCGCGAGATCGTCGACGCTCTCGCCGACGCCGATAAAATGCACCGGCAATTTGTGCTTCTCCGACAGCGCCACCAGAATGCCGCCGCGCGCGGTGCCGTCCAGTTTCGTCATTACAAGACCGGTGACGCCCGCAGTACGATGAAATGCCTCGACCTGCGACAGCGCATTTTGTCCCACCGTGGCATCGAGCACGAGCAGCACAGCATGCGGCGCCGAGGCATCGACCTTCCTGAGGACGCGAACGACCTTTTCAAGCTCGTTCATCAGTTCGGCCTTGTTCTGCAGGCGCCCCGCGGTGTCGATCAGCAGCACGTCGAGCTTTTGCTCCCTGGCCGCAGTCAGTGCGTTGAAGGCAAGGCTCGCGGAATCCGATCCCTGCGCGCCGGCCACGACCGGCGATTTCGTGCGGTCGCCCCAGATCTTTAGTTGCTCAATCGCGGCCGCGCGAAACGTGTCGCCGGCGGCGAGCATCACCTTGCGGCCTTCCGCGGAAAATTTCGCGGCGAGCTTGCCGATGGTGGTGGTCTTCCCGGAACCGTTGACG
>JBJMTR010000159.1:0-4628 GCA_045811565.1 Bradyrhizobium sp. | reverse complement strand
CGGGAGGCACGCAGCTTCTTGGCGACGTCCTGGTCGCGCAGCAGCCGCGCGATCCGCGCCAGCGCTTTCAGGTGATCTGCGCCGGCGCCTTCCGGTGCCAGCAGCAGGAAGATCAGGTCCACCGGTTGGCCATCCATCGCCTCGAAATCGATCGGACGCTCGAGACGCGCAAACAGGCCGAAGAGCTTTTCGAGTTTCGGCAGCTTGCCGTGCGGGATGGCGACGCCATAACCGACGGCGGTGGTGCCGAGCTTTTCCCGCTGCAGCAGTACCTCAAATATCGACCGCTCGTTCCGGCCGGTCAGGCTTGCCGCCCGCGCGGCGAGTTCCTGCAGCGCCTGCTTCTTGCTGATGACTTTCAAGGCCGGGAGAATCGCCTCGGGTGCGACCAGATCGGTAATCGTCATGGGGCGTTCCGAGGTGAATTAAACCGTCAGGGTGCGAAGTAGGTTTTTTGGCGGCGGCGTCAAGAAGATGAGACGGGAGGCGAGGTTAGGCCGGGTCCCGGTTTGGGGGCTTCTACTCCAACGCATGCGTCGTGCCAACTCCCGCGAGACCGTTCCCGCAGCATATGATTAAAACGCGGCGGACCATAGGGAGGGCCCTCTCGGGCGTCAATGCTTGCTGGCATATCTGTCAGGAGGTAACGGAGGGAGGATCGAGCCAGCCGACATTGCCGTCTGGTCGCCGGTAAATGATGTTCACGCGGCCGCTCGAGCCGTGCTGAAAGACGATGCAGGCGGAACCGGTCAGGTCCAATTCCATGACCGCTTCGCTGACTGAAAGCCGCTTCAGCGACGTGGTCGCCTCTGCGATGATGACGGGGCTGTATTCGGTGACTTCGTCATCGCCTTCTGCCGGCGCCTCGATCACATAGCTCGGCGTGTCGAGTCCGGCGCCGTTAAGCTCCGCGAGCGCGGCGGAGGCCGCATAAGCCTTGCGGGCCGACCGATCCTTCAGCCGGCTCTTGTAGCGGCGCAGGCGTTTCTCGATCATCAGCAATGCCTGGTCGGCGCTGGCATATGCGTCGGTGGCGTTCGAATCGGCCTCGAGCGTAATGCCCGAATCCAGGTGCAGCGCGCAGTCGGTGCGGAAGCCAAAGCCGTCCTTGCTCAGCGTGATGTGGCCGGAATAATTGCCATCGAAATATTTCCGCAAAACCTCATCGGTGCGGTCGCTGACTCGCGCGCGAAGCGCCTCGCCGATACTGATGCTTTTTCCGGAGATTCGAAGGGTCATTGGATGCCTCGATTGCTTGAGAATCTCGACCACTCTCTCTGTTGGAACATGATGTTTTCGGAAAACCAGGTGCCCACCTTTCCATGCTCTAGGAGGAACCGAGATTATCGCGATTTGGCGCGAACGCAATCAGGCCGGGGCCGTATCGCGGGACCGGTCTGGGGAGGTGGCAGGTGCTGAGAGGGCGTTACCGAGCATGCTCTGTTTGTCGCGGCGCCGCTGCACCGAGGAAGGAATTCGCATCGCTTCGCGATATTTCGCAACGGTGCGGCGGGCAATGTCAATGCCCGAGGCGCGCAGTCGTTCCACGATCGTATCATCCGACAGGATTGCCGACGATGCTTCCGCATCGATCAATTGCTTGATGTGATGACGAACGGCTTCGGCCGAATGCGCCTCGCCGCCATCGGCGGAGGCGATCGATGCCGTGAAGAAATACTTTAGCTCGAAACTGCCGCGATTGGTCGCCATGTATTTGTTGGCGGTCACCCGCGACACCGTCGATTCGTGCATTTGTATCGCGTCCGCCACAGCCTTGAGATTGAGCGGCCGCAAATGCGCCACGCCGTGGGTGAAGAAGCCGTCCTGCTGGCGCACGATCTCGGTCGCGACCTTCAAAATCGTGCGGGCGCGCTGATCGAGGGCGCGCACCAGCCAGGTCGCATTCTGCAGGCAGTCGGTGAAATAGGACTTGTCGCCGTCCTTCCGGACTGTCTTCGACAGTTCAGTATAGTAGGTCTGATTAACCAGCACGCGCGGCAACGTGTCGCTGTTGAGCTCGACGTGCCAGCCGCCATCGGGTCCGGGCCGCACATAGACGTCGGGCACCATGGTCTGGGTGCGCGTCGAGCCAAACTTCAATCCGGGCTTTGGATCGAGACGGCGGAGCTCGCCGATCATGTCGGTGATGTCCTCGTCATCGACGCCGCAGACTTTTCGCAACGAGGCAATGTCGCGCCTGGCCAGGAGGTCGAGATGCTCGACCAGCGCCTGCATCGCGGGGTCGTAGCGATTGAGTTCGCGCAGCTGGATCGCGAGGCATTCGCCGAGGCTTCGGGCGCACACGCCCGGCGGATCGAATTTCTGCAGCGTCGCGAGAACCGCGTCGACCTCTTGCTGCGACGCACCAAGCCGCTGGGCGGCCTGTCCCAGATCCGGGGGCAGATAGCCGGCTTCATCGACGAGATCGATCAGGTACTGCCCGATCATGCGCTGCGACGGCTCAGTGAAAGCGACCGCCAATTGTTCGGCGAGATGGCTGCCTAGCGTCACCTCGGCGGCGACAAAGGCTTCGAGATTGTAGTCCTCGTCGTTGGAGGCGCCCCCGCCCCATTCGGTATAGGCGGTTGGGGCGGCATCCTGCGCGGCGCGCGCGGCGGCTTCCGCGGGCTCCTCGGAGAAGACGTTGTCGAGAGGGGTATCCAGCGTCTGTTCGATCTCCGCGCGGGTGCCGAGATCGCGGTTCAGCCATTCTTCCTGGCCGGACTCAAAATGGTCGCTGGTGCCGGCGGCGCTTTCGGCTGGGTCGGCGTTGGCATCGTCGCCGTAGCTGGCATCGGCGTCGGAAAATTCCGTCCGCTCGATCGCGGACTCGCCTGCGACCGGCGGCTCGGGCCCATCGCTGGCGCGCTCGAGCAGCGGATTTCGCTCCAGTTCCTCCTCCACGAAGGCCGACAGATCGAGGTTCGACAGCTGCAGCAGCTTGATCGCCTGCATCAGCTGCGGCGTCATTACCAGCGACTGCGACTGGCGGAATTCTAGTCTCTGCGTCAGCGCCATGGAGGCAAGAACCGATCCAGGAAAATTGGTCCGATTCTTGCTTATCCTAGTCAAAGGCCGATGTATACGGCTTGACGGATCGGAAAAAGCGCTAGAGGCGGAATTCTTCGCCGAGGTAAAGGCGGCGTACATCCGGATCGTTGACGATCTCATCCGGGCTACCTTCGGTCAAGATTTCTCCGGCATAGACGATGTAGGCGCGGTCGGTCAGGCCGAGCGTTTCCCGTACATTGTGGTCAGTGATCAGCACGCCGATGCCGCGATTGGTGAGGTGGCGGACGAGATCCTGGATGTCACCCACGGCAATCGGATCGATGCCGGCGAAGGGTTCGTCGAGCAGCATGTAATTGGGGCGTGTTGCCAGCGCACGAGCGATCTCGACGCGGCGGCGTTCACCGCCGGACAGCGCGATCGAGGGTGTTTTCCGCAGCCGCGTGATGTTGAATTCATCGAGCAGCGAATCGAGTTCGGCCTCGCGTTTCTTCCTCGAGGGCTCGACGACCTCGAGCACCGCGCGAATATTCTGTTCGACGGTGAGGCCGCGAAAAATCGAAGCTTCCTGCGGCAGATAGCCGATCCCGAGCCGCGCGCGCTGATACATCGGCAGCTTGGTGACGTCGTGGCCGTCAAGCTCGATCGCGCCGCGGTCCGCCTTGATCAGCCCGGTGATCATGTAAAAGACCGTAGTCTTGCCGGCGCCGTTGGGGCCGAGCAAGCCAACCGCTTCGCCGCGGCGGACATAGATGCTGACGCCGCGCACCACCTGGCGCGTGCCAAAGCTCTTTTCCACGCTATGCACAGCCAAATAGCCGGGCCGCTTGATCAAACGCGGCGCGGTGGCGGCATGGTTGTCGACGTTGTTCTTGACGTTGCTCTTGGCGGGTTTGGCGCGGGGGCGCAGCCTTTCCTCCCGCGGCGGCTCCGCGGGCGACTGCGGCAACTCCAGGCCTGGCACCGGGGCGGGCGCAGCACGCGCCATCGGCGGCGCATCGTGCACCGGGCGCGTCAGCATGTCGCCAAAGGAATCGCCGAGTGCGGTGATGTCCTCGCGCGAGCGCGCAAATCCGGGCGGACTGCGTTTTGCCGGGCGTCGACGGAACATGCCGAGAAAATCCACCATTCCGCTTCGCTTAAGCCTTTCAGGGTGATCCGCGACCCGCCCGCGGGCGATTCGCTCGCGAACCATGAATGAATGGATGTCCCTTGCCCAGCGAAACGCCCTGATCCCTTGAGGCGCGTCTGCACCGACCGCCTCAGTAAATACAGGCTCGCACCGCGCGCTTCAACCTCGCGGTCGCAAGATATTATGTAAGCTATTGATTCATTTTGGTTTACTTGGGATCAGCGACGGTATCGCGGGCCCGGAGCCGGCCGGCGCGGACCCGCAGCCCTGTCCCGACTGCTGGATGAACAGCCCCTGCACCTTGCCGCCGTCGGATTCCACCCGCGAGACGCCGGTCGTCATGTCCACCAGCAGGCGGTCGCCCTTCAACACGTTCTTGCATTGGGTCAGCACCACGCCGCCGGTCATGGTGATCAGATTGGCCTTGGTGTCGAAGATGGCGGTCTCGCCAGTCACGACCTGGTCCTTTTGCGTGACGACGACGCTG
>JBJMTR010000158.1:0-5201 GCA_045811565.1 Bradyrhizobium sp. | reverse complement strand
TCCAGGATGATCAGGCGGGGGTCGTGAACCAGCGCGCCCGCCAGCGCGACCTTCTGGCGCATGCCCTTGGAAAATCGCTCGCAACGCTCGTGGAGATGCGGCTCCAGCCCGAGCGATACCAGCAAATCATGCGCGCAGGGCTGGGAGATCTTGGGCTTGATGCCCCACAGACCGGCAACGAATTCGAGATACTCCAGCGGCGTCAGCTTGTCATAAATCATCGGCTCGTCCGATACCCAGGACATGATCTGCTTGGCCGCGACGGGGTCGCGCAGCGCGTCGATACCCGAAATGCTGACCGAGCCGGCGTCGGGCCGCAGCAGACCGGCCACCATGCGCAGCGTGGTGGTCTTGCCGGCGCCGTTCGGCCCAAGCAGCGCGTAGAATTCGCCCGCATGCACCGTGAGATCGAGCCCATCGACTGCGGGGCGATCAAAACGCTTGGTTAACCCTCGCACCTGCAGCGCTGATACTTCGGAGTTCATGATTTCGAGCCGGTCCAGGTTCGCTTTCCGCGGGCGCACCATGGACCGAAACTATTGCGGCGCGGTGAATCGGCGCGGGCAAATCCCGTCTATGCCGCCGGCGAACGGCCTGGTGGCATGGCAAGGCGAGTGGACTGCGCTGTGTTGTACGGCTACCCGGGAGGGCCAGCGTCTGGTATCGTCATCGAAATTGAAGCGTTAATCGCTGGCAGGGGGCGCTGCGCGAATTCGCGGCGTGTTTTCTAACGAGAAAACCGAGGGAGGAAGGCATGAAAAGGCGTGAATTCCTGAAAACAGCGGGTGCCGGGCTGGCCGCGTCAACCACTGTCGCGGCACCGGCCATCGCACAGTCGATGCCTGAACTGAAATGGCGCTGCACCACGAGCTGGCCAAAGTCGCTTGACGTTCCCTTCAGCGCGTCGGAGACGGTTTCGAAATACGTTGCTGAAGCGACCGATAACAAGTTTCAGATTCAGGCTTTCGCGGGCGGCGAGATCGTCCCTGCTTTGCAGGCGGTCGATGCGGTATCCAACGCCACCGTCGAGATGTGTCACACCGCCGCCTACTATTTTATCGGCAAGGATCCGACCTTCGCACTCTATTGCTCGGTCCCTTTCGGGCTGAATTCGCGTCAGCAGAATGCCTGGTTCCAGGATCACGGCGGCCAGGACATGCTCAATGAGTTCGGCAAGAAGTACAAGCTGTACGGCATCTCCGGCGGTAACACCGGCACTCAGATGGGCGGCTGGTTCCGCAAGGAGATCAACAGCGTCGAAGACCTCAACGGCCTCAAGATGCGGATCGGCGGGTGGGCAGGCAAAACTCTTGCCAAGCTCGGCACGGTTCCACAACAGATCGCGGGCGGGGACATCTATCCGGCACTGGAAAAAGGCACGATCGATGCGACCGAATGGGTCGGTCCCTACGACGACGAGAAGCTCGGCTTCTACAAGGTCGCCCGGTACTATTACTACCCGGGCTGGTGGGAGGGCGGCACCGCGCTGCACTTCTTCATCAATTCGGATAAGTGGGATGCCTTGCCGAAGGCTTACAAGTCGCTGCTGACGGTGGCCTGCGGCTACGCCAACATGGACGTTCAGGCTCGATATGACGCGCGCAATCCGCAGGCGCTGAAGCGCCTCGTCGCCAACGGAGCACTGCTGCGCCCGTTCAGCCAGGCAGTGATGGAAGCCTGTTTAAAGGCCTCAAACGAGGTCAATGCGGAGACCTCCGCGTCCAACCCCGACTTCAAGAAGATCTACGACTCGCAGATGGACTTCCGAAACGATGAGAATCTGTGGTGGCAGGTCGCGGAATACTCCTACGAAACCTTCATGATCCGTACACGCGCGAAAGGCTGAACAGCATTCAGGGAGGCCCGCCACCATGCGCAACGCCGTGGCCGTGCCGGCGCCGCTCGGTCCGAGCGGTGCATGGAATTCGCTCGTGCGCACAGTTGGTCGAACGCATCGACGCGGGGCGGTCGAAAAAGCTTCATTGACCCGCGCACCGGCAGTGCTGATACATCCGGCCTCATGATTTCGGGCCGATCCAGGTTCGCTTGGCTGCCTTCAAGTCCGTAAATCGCAGCGATACTACCTATGCCGCGCTACCGGCATTCCTCCGCAATAGTACGGGCGGTCGGCAACCAGCGCTTTGTTGACAGGGATCAGCGCTTTGGGCTGTATAGCCGTGAGCTGCTCACGAGGCTTTTGACACAATCGGCCCGGAGCAGCGACTGGACACAAGATGCGCCGAACGCGATCGAAAAGAATCGCTGCGCGTCGGGAGGGATGTCGGCGATGCTGGACTTCGTTCAGCAGCTGGTGAGCGGCATTGCGCTGGGCTGCGTTTACGGCCTGATCGCGCTTGGCTTTGTGCTCGTTTACAAGGCAACCGAGGTCGTCAATTTCGCGCAAGGCGACCTGATGATGCTCGGCGGGTTCTTTGCCTTCACCTTCATCGGCATGCTCGGGCTGAATTACTGGATCGGATTTGCCGGCGCGGTAGCGGCGATGGCGCTGTTCGGCATGCTGGCCGAGCGCCTGGTGGTGCGGCCGATCCTTGGCTACCCGCAATTCTCGATCATCATGGCGACGATTGGGCTCGGCTATTTTCTGCGCTCGGTCGTCGGCATGATCTGGGGCACCGACGATTTCAAGATCGAGACGCCGTTCAGCGAAGGCGTGCTGCGGATCGGCTCTCTCGTGCTGGCCTATGACAAGCTCTCGGTCATCGCGGCGACCGTCATCCTTTGCGCGCTGCTTTATCTGTTCTTCAACCGCACCACGCTCGGCACGGCGATGCGCGCCAGCTCGGAGAACATGCTGGCAGCCTATTATATGGGCATTCCGGTCAAGCGCGTGGTCTCGATCGTGTGGGCGATCTCTGCCGCGGTCGCGACTTGCGCCGGCGTGCTGCTGGCGCCGATCACCTTCATCCATTCCAATGTCGGCCTGGTGCTGGGGCTCAAGGCGTTTCCGGCCGCGGTGCTCGGCGGCTTCGGCTCGATCCCGGGCGCGGTCGTCGGCGGCGTGCTGATCGGCGTGATCGAGAGCATGGCCGGCTTTTATCTGCCGCAGGGCTGGAAGGACGTCGCGCCCTACATCGTTCTTCTGGTGGTGTTGCTGCTCAAGCCCGAAGGTCTGTTCGGCGTTCACGTGCGGAAAAAGGTTTAGGGCAGCGATGCGGTTTTTGTTCAAGACCGATTACGAAGACGACATCCGGCTGATGCCGCACTCGGGCTATGTGTTCTCCTACGGCATCCTGCTGGCGGTTCTGGTGGTCGCGCCGTTTGTGCTTTCAAGCTACATCGTCAGTCAATTGGTGTTTGTCTGCATCTACGCCACCGTTGGTGTGGGGCTGATGATCCTGACCGGCTTTACCGGGCAGGCCTCGCTAGGCCACGCCGCCTTCCTCGCCATCGGCGCCTATACCGCCGCTTACCTGCAGCAATTCAACGTGCCTTTTCCCGTCTATTTCCTCGCAGCGGGATTGCTGACCGGCGTGATCGGGGCGTTGGTCGGATTCCCGGCGCTGCGTCTGCAGGGCATCTACCTCGTCATCGCCACCATCTCTTTTGCCTTCATCGTCGAGGAAATCCTGGCGCGCTGGGAAAGCGTGACCCATGGCAATGAGGGCATGCGGGTCAGGACCATGACGTTACTGGGCGTCCCGGTGCCGCGCGACAGCCCAACCTTTTATTTCCTCTGTCTGGCCGTGCTGATCCTGACCATCGTTGGCACGCTCAATTTGTTGCGCTCGCCGACCGGCCGCGCCTTTGTCGCGATCCGCGACAGCGAGACGGCGGCACGAAGCATGGGCGTCAACGTCGCCCTCTACAAGGTCAAGTCCTTCGCGATCAGCGCTGGTATCACCGGCTTCGCCGGCGTGCTGTTCGCGCACAAGCTGTCCTTCATCAGCCCGGAAATGTTCACGCTGCAGCTTTCGATCGAGTTCATCATCGTGATCCTGATCGGCGGCATTTTCAGCCTGCACGGCGCAGTGCTGGGCGCGATCTTTCTGGTGATGATCGATCCGTTCCTGACCTACCTCAAGGACGATATGCCGGGCGTGATCGCCGGCGCTGCCGCGGCGCTCGGCGCGGGAAGTGCGCGCGCCGCGCATATT
This sequence comes from Bradyrhizobium sp., assembly GCA_045811565.1. Taxonomy (GTDB): domain Bacteria; phylum Pseudomonadota; class Alphaproteobacteria; order Rhizobiales; family Xanthobacteraceae; genus Bradyrhizobium. Next base: position 1,086 of record JBJMTR010000158.1, on the reverse strand, counting down.
CAGGATGCGATCGCGGCCTTTGCCTCCGCCAACGGCCTGAAGGGCGCGATCTACGGCATCATCATTGTGCTCTTTGTGCTGTTCGAGCCACTTGGCCTCTATGGCCGCTGGCTGAAAATAAAGCTCTTCTTCCAGCTGTTCCCGCTCTACAAGCGCGCCACCTTCAAACGGCAGAAGATCTACGTGAAATCGGAGCGGAACCGATGAGCTATTTCCGCGCTGAAAATCTGTCGTTGCACTTCGGTGGCCTGAAAGCGGTCGATGCCGTCAGCTTTGCGGTTGAGAAGGGCGAGATCCTCTCGATCATCGGCCCGAATGGCGCGGGAAAAAGCTCGATCTTCAACCTGATCTCGCGCATCTATCCTCCGACCTCGGGCAAGATCTTTTTCGAGGGTCAGGAGATCACCCAGCAGCCGGCCTACGACATTGCCAGGCTCGGGATCGCCCGCACCTTCCAGAACATTGAATTGTTCGAGAACGCGACCGTTCTCTCCAACCTTCTGGTCGGCCGGCATCGGCACTCCACCACCCAGCTGTGGCAGGAATTCTTGTTCCTGCCGAGCGTGCGGAGCACCGAAAAGGTTCATCGCCGCCGCGTCGAGCAGGTGATCGAATTCCTCGATCTCGAGCCATACCGCGACAAGCTGATCTCGGGGCTGCCTTACGGTGTCCGCAAGGTGATCGAGCTTGCCCGCGCGCTATGCTCGGAGCCGAAGCTGATCCTGCTCGACGAGCCGTCGTCCGGGCTGAATGTCGAGGAGACCGGCGACATGTCGTTCTGGATCCGCGACATGAAGACGGAACTCGGCATCACCGTCTTGATGGTTGAGCACGACATGACGCTGGTGAACCGCGTGTCGGACCGCGTGATCGCGCTGAATTACGGCCGCGTGCTGGCGATGGGGTCGCCTGCCGAGGTGCAGCATCATCCCGACGTGGTCGCCGCGTATCTAGGCGCATGAGGATGATGCCATGAGCACTTCCGACGTCATCCTGAAACTCAGCAATATTGAGAGCTATTACGGACCGATCATGGCCATCCGGGGCATCAGCCTGGAGGTACCGCGCGGCCATATCGTCACGTTG
>JBJMTR010000157.1:0-11368 GCA_045811565.1 Bradyrhizobium sp. | reverse complement strand
TCGCTATCCCTGAGTGGTCCGACGCGAATCGTGACGTCGATCTGTTCGGCAATTGGATCGATGCGATGGTCGCTCACGGAGAGATCGATAGTAATGTCCGGAAACTGATTCATGAATTGCGGCAGCAGCCGCGCCAGCCTGTGTCTTGCGAAGGCGGTGCCGCTGTTGATCCGCATATGTCCGCGCAGCCGTCCGTCGACGGAAGCGACGTCGGCCTCGGCGGCCTCGACCGCAGCCAAAATGCCCCTTGCGTGAAGCAGGAAGGTTTCTCCCTCCTGAGTAAGCACCAGCCGCCGCGTCGTACGGTGCAACAGCTTGGTCCCAAGGCGGCGCTCCAACCGCGTGACGATGCGGGATACGCCCGAGGCCGTCAGTTCGATTTCAGCGCCGACGGCCGCGAAGCTTCCCAAATCGACCGTTCGGACGAAGACCGCGACATCGGATACGGGGTGCATGAGCATATTCATGATTTTTGGGTATCAGTGCTTATCAATTCATGGAATTTATCTCCATGCATAGCACGAATAGGACGGAAGGCTCCAGAAACCTCAGAGGACTCCCGACATGCCCCTCGCCCGCATTTCCGTCCCGGCCCATCTTGCAACGGACAAAATTCGCGCCCTCGCCGACGCCGCTCACGAGAGTCTCGTCGAGACCTGCGGCGTGCCGCCGAACGAACGCTTCCAGCTCGTTTCGGCCTATCCGCGAGAGATGATGTTCATCGACCCGACATTCCCCGATGTCGCGCGCACGCGTGATGCGTCGATTGTCGAGATTCTGTTTCTTGAGGGACGGACGATCGATCAGAAGAGGCGTTTGTTTCGGCGGCTTGCGGATCGAGCGGCCAGCGCCGGGTTCTCTGAAGACGACGTCATGATCGCGCTCACCGAAAATGCACCGACAGACTGGTCGCTCGGTCGTGGCCTCGCCTTCGGCGACCACCACGCGCCGATGCCGACCAGCCCCGCACCCGCCCCGTAACGGCGCGGGACGCGCCGTCCCAAGTCAGGGTAGCGTCACGCCGCAGCCTTCCGCGGCGCGACCTCGAGTTGGCCTGCGATGTAGCGGCGCTCCTGCGACAGACCGCCGAAGCCGTAGGCATCGCCCCTCACCTCATCGACATGCAGATAGCTCTCGTTGTGCAGCGGCCCGAGCAACTCGGCCATACGCTCAAACATGGCGGCGAGGTAGGCGGCCTTCTCGTCCTTGGTGTTGGTGCCTTCGGTGATGTGGATATCGAGCCAATAGCTCGCGAGCTTCTGCTCCGCCAGCGACCTGCCGCTTGCCGCTCGGGATCAGCGATCACGCCGCGGGGCCCGAACTGGTACCGCTGCTGGAACGGCTGCGCACGATCTCGTCGCAGTTGGCGCTTGCCGTGACGATCGGCTTTTCGCGCGAGATCTGGACGCCTATGACGCCGGCGAACTCGATGCCGTCGTGGTGCGGCAGGAAGGCAGCCGCCGCGGCGGCGACAAACTGACCGAGGACGAATTCGGCTGGTTCGCTGCGAAACGGCTCGCGTGGCACCGTGGCGAACGCTGCCGCTCGCGACCCTGGCGCCGCCCTGCGGCGTCCGCGCGATCGCGGTGCGCGCACTCGATAGAGCGGGCATCCTGGAGCGAAAGCTTTTTCGGCGGCGGCGTCACCGCCGTCGTCACCGCCGCGCTCGCAGGCCTCGCGATCGCGCCGCTGGCGCGGCGGATCGCGCCGGCAGGACTGATCGACATCGGACCAGCGCAAGGGCTGCCACGGCTGGGCTCCTCAAAAGTGATGCTGCACTCGAAGGTCAGCGATGTCCGCAAGCTGGCGGCACTGCGGACGCTGGCGGCGACGTTTCGGAGCGTGGTTGGGGCAGGCTGAGACTGCTCCGCAGGTGCTGATCTAGATCGTCGCCAGCACCGAAAACCGCTCGCCTGCGCGCCTCAGCTTCAACATATCGGAAGTGCCGGCCTCATCCTGCACCGCCTCAACCCGCGCCGATGACGGCCCGCGGCGGCACGACGCGATCATGTCCGAGACGACATCTTCAGGACCTGCGAACACCGCCTCGACGCGGCCGTCGCGGCGGTTGCGCACCCAGCCTTCGAGATCGCGCGCGATCGCTTCATCCTCGACAAAGGCGCGGTAACCGACGCCCTGCACGCGCCCGCGGATCGTGATATGGCAGATCGTGGTCATGCTTTACTCTGCTCTTTGAGCATGACCTTTTTTGGGAAAACCGGGCCCATTTTTCCGGATCATGCTCTATTTCTTGATCCCGAGAAATTCGGAGAGCCTCGCTTTCACCTCGGCGTCGCGCATCAGGCGATTGGAGAGTTGCGCGGAAGGAAGTCCCTTCAGTTCTCTCGGCGGCGTGCCCTCGCGCAATGCCTTGAGCGCGTCATGAACGGCCTGCGTCGCGGCGGCGAACGGGGTGTGTCCCTGCAACGCGATCTTCACTCGCTGGCTGATGAGAAAGGCTGGATCATCCAGTTCGCCCTGGGTGTTGCCCAGCACGATCGGCAAGGTGGTCGCAGCCGCGATCGCCTGAATCTGCTGACGCGTCGTCAGTCCCGTGAAGAACAATGCGTCAACGCCGGTGGCCTCATAGGCTCTCGCGCGCGCCAGGCACTCCTCAAAACCCGAAGCAGGCGCGCCGCCACCGCGCGTTCCCGTGCGGCCCATGATCACCAGCGCCGGATCGCTGCGGCCGTCGAGTGCCGCCTTCATCTTGCCGACGCCTTCCTCGATCGAAATCAATTGCGGTTCGGCGACGCCGAAAGCCTGCGGCAGCAGCGTGTCTTCGATGGTCAAGCCCGCGGCACCTGCGGTTTCCAGCTCCTGCACGGTACGGCGGACATTGAGCGCATTGCCGTAGCCGTGATCGGCGTCGATCAGCACCGGCAATGCCGAGGCCCGTGACATCCGTCGCATTTGTTCGGCGAGCTCGGTCAGCGTGATCAGCGTGATATCGGGATCGCCGAGTATGGCGAGCGAAGCAACCGATCCACCAAACATGCCGAGTTCGAAGCCGAGATCTTCGGCGATACGGACGGAAACCGGATCGTAGACCGAACCCGCTCGGATGCACGCCGATCCCGACAGGACCGCGCGTAACGCTTCGCGTCGCTTTCGAAAAGCCATCGCGCGCTCCCTGTATTACGCGAACTCGAGTATCAGCGCGTCCACCGCCAGCGTTGCACCCGCGGCGGCGTAGACTTTCTTCACCGTACCGTCGCGCTCGGCGCGCAGCACGTTTTGCATCTTCATCGCTTCGACTATGGCGAGCGTCTCACCCGCCTTGACCTCCTGCCCCTCGCTGACCGCAATCGACACCACCAGCCCAGGCATCGGGCACAACAGCTTCTTGCCGGTGTCGGCGGCCGAATTCACCGGCATCAGGCGCGCCGATGCGGCCTCGGTTTCCGTGAAAACGTAAATCGGGACCTCGACGCCCTGATGCGCAAGACGGAAACCGTTGTTGATCGGCCGCACCTGCATCGCTGCGAATTGCCCATCGATGGTGCCCTGCCAGACCGGCTCGCCAGGCACCCAATTCGAGACCAGCTGATGCGGATCGCCGGGCAAGCCATCGGCGCCGATGAAGCGCACCGCGACGCCGACGGCCTCGCGGCCGACATCGAGCGCGACCTCGGCGCGATCAAGCCACACCGCGCGGCGGCGCTCGCGCTGCACCAGCCGTCCGTTCAACTGACCGGAAATCTGCCGCTTGCGCTCGCCAAGCACATGATCGATAGCGGCGGCGACCGCAGCCAGCCGGCGCGCGATCTCGCCTTCGGGCGGACGCGCCGAAAATCCTTTTGGAAATTCTTCTGCGATGAATCCGGTCGACAATTTGCCTTCGCGCCAGCGCGGGTGATTCATCAACGCGGAGAGGAAGGGAATGTTATGCCTGATCCCATCGACATAAAACGAGTCAAGGGCGGTTGACTGCGCTTCGATCGCAGCAGCCCGCGACGGCGCATGCGTCACCAGTTTGGCGATCATCGGATCGTAATGGATCGAGATCTCGCCGCCCTCCTGCACGCCGGTGTCGTTGCGGACGGTGGCGTCGTTGAGGCTCGCTTCCGCGGGCGGGCGGTATTTTACCAGCCGCCCGATCGACGGCAGGAAGTTGCGGAACGGGTCCTCGGCATAGACGCGCGATTCCACCGCCCATCCGGTCAGCGTCACGTCCTTCTGCGCGATCGAGAGCTTTTCACCGGCGGCAACCCGAATCATCTGCTCGACCAAGTCGATGCCGGTGACCAATTCGGTGACGGGATGCTCGACCTGCAGCCGCGTGTTCATCTCCAGGAAGTAGAAACTCTTGTCCTGGCCGGCGACGAATTCGACCGTGCCGGCGGAATCGTAGTGCACAGCCTTTGCCAGCGCGACCGCCTGCTCGCCCATCTTGCGGCGCGTGGTCTCATCGAGCAGCGGCGACGGCGCCTCCTCGACGACCTTCTGGTTACGGCGCTGAATCGAGCATTCGCGCTCGCCGAGATGGATCACATTGCCATGCTTGTCGCCGAGCACCTGGATTTCGATATGGCGGGGATCGACGATGAACTTTTCGATGAAGACGCGGTCGTCGCCGAACGACGATTTGGCCTCAGCCTTGGCAAGGTTGAAGCCTTCCGCGACTTCCTTCTTCGAATGCGCGATCCGCATGCCCTTGCCGCCGCCGCCGGCGGAGGCCTTGATCATAACGGGATAACCGATCTCGTCGGCGATCCTGACGGCGTGTTTTTCATCTTCGATAACGCCGAGATGACCGGGCACCGTGGAAACCTTGGCTTTCGCAGCGGCCTTCTTGGATTCGATCTTGTCGCCCATCGCGGCAATGGCATCGGGATTGGGACCGATGAAGACGACATCAGCTGCAGCGAGCGCGCGCGGAAACGCCTCGCGCTCGGACAGGAATCCATAGCCGGGATGCACCGCCTGTGCGCCGGTCTTGCGGCAGGCGTCCACGATCCTGTCGATCACGAGATAGCTTTCGGCAGCAGGAGGCGGACCGATCAGCACGGCCTCGTCGGCCATTTCGACATGCAGCGCGTCACGATCGGCTTCAGAGTAAACCGCTACCGTCTCTATCCCCATGCGACGCGCAGTCTTGATGACCCGGCAGGCGATCTCGCCGCGATTTGCGATCAGAATTCGTTTGAACATGTTGTTGTTGCTTGCGACCTTGGGGCGGGATTTTGCGCTTCAATCTGGCACGCGGCGACGGAGGTAACAATTCCGTCGTACAGCAAAACTCGGCAGAGGCAACGGTCTATATCAGCACTCTGTAATACCTTGCGGACTGCCCCTCGCCCAAAGGGCTTTTCATCCGGAATACGTCTGAAATCGTCCGCGCGCATAGGCGTGGGAGATCGCTTTCATCAGCTCGCTCACCTCGTTCTCCAGATACTCATTGGCCACGATCAAGGCGCGGATGGTCGAGCGCATGTTGCCGTCGCAGGCCGCGATGGCCTGATCCACAGTGGCTTCCAGCCCATCCTCATCCTCGATACTGGCTTGGGAAGAAGAAGGCATGACCTCATCCGGATCCAATTGGCACCATCTATGTTCTTCTTTTGTTCTCAAAAAGTCAATCCGTCGTTTGCTCCGGGCCCACCTAGTCCGGCGCTTTTTTCTTGCGGCGGAACAGAGGCGCAAGTCCTCGATGATGGTCTCGCAGATGAGGTCGAACACGGACTCGGTCATTGGTCCTGATGGTACAGCGCGGTTCGTTCTAGCGCCGGGCACTTCTCTTGATGTGACTTCGCGCGCGTCGGCTGCCGCCATTAGCGCTTGGTTTCACGGCTCTGGCGTGTGCTAGAAGCTCTCACCCGCACGAAACACATTCGATGTGAGACCATGCCATCACGAATCTCCCTGATCGCAGCGCTGATATGGACAGTTCTTCCGGCGAGCCAGGGTTACGCCGCCAATGTAACCATCAGGGATGGCGGCACGCTTCAAGTGGGGAGCGTGACCTACCGGCTCGACGGCATCGATGTACCGGCGTCGGACCAATTGTGCATCGACGAGCACGCCGACGCCTGGACCTGCGGCCTCGAGGCGCGCGATCAACTGGCCAAGTTGATCGGCGATCGTCCGGTTCGCTGCGATGATCTGGGCGCGGACCCCATCTATAGGAAGCGGCACCTCGGCGTGTGCAAGGTCGAGGGTGAGACGACCAGTCTCAGCCAATTGCTCGTCCGCGACGGCTTTGCGTTGAATGTCGATGACTCAGCGACGGGTCGCTTCAAGGTCGACGAGGCCCACGCCCGGGACGATCGTCAGGGACTGTGGAAAGGCTGCTTCGTCGCGCCGCAGGAGTTCCGCCGCGGCAAAAAAGACGGCGCGCTCCTGGGCGGATCGTGCCGCGCCGACCGGGACGACGAAATTCGAGAGATGCTATTCCCAAGCGATCTCCCCATGCCCTCCGGCTGCAGCATCAAGGGCAAGTTCGCGGTCCGCGCGCGCGTCACCGGCGATATCGGCATCTATCATATGCAGGCGTGCCGCAGTTACCCGGCGCTAACCAAACCGGATCGCTGGTTCTGTTCCGAGGAAGACGCGCAGGCCGCCGGGTTCCGCAGGGCCTATAACTGCCAAGCTGGCGCGCGGAGCAAATGACCGCTGGCAAAGCCGGCGCGTTCCATGTGACAGTGCCGCAAGAGATTGCCGGCACCTATGACCCCTCCCGACCCCACTAACCTCCTCCCCGAGACAGCCGCGGCCGAGCGGCTGCGGCAACATCTGGAAGAGACCGCGCGCGAGCGAGATCGAGTGCATCGCGCGCTGCTGGAACGCGAAGCGGAGCTTGCCCGAATCCAGCGAATTGCCCGTGTCGGCGGGCTCGAAATCGATTTCCGCGACGGCGTCAAGAACCGCCGCTCCCCTGAATATCTCCTCGTTCACGGGCTGCCGCCCGAGGCGGCCAACGAGACCTACGAGGATTGGGTCAATCGAATCCACCCCGAAGATCGTGAGCGGAAGGTCAAACACTTATTCGGTGTGCTGAAGAGCAAGAGCGAGGATTATTCAGCCGAATACCGGATTATCCGGCGGAATGACGGCGAGATCCGTTGGATCCGCGTCGTCGCCAAGATCGAGCGCGACCGCAACGGCCGTGCGCTGCGCCTGGTCGGCGCCGATCTCGACGTCACCGATCAAATGCTGGCGCAGGAAACCCTGCGCGAAAGCGAGGAGCGCTTTCGCCTGATCGCCGACAGCGCGCCGGTGCCGATTTGGGTCACAAAGCTCGATCGCACCCGCTCGTTCGCCAATCAAGCCTATGTCGACTTTCTCGGGCTTGCCTATGAGGAAGCCATCGTCTTCGACTGGCGCAAGGCGCTGCATGCTGACGATCTGCCGCGCATCCTGCAGGAGCAGGTCGCGGGCGAAGCCTCGCTGAAGCCGTTTGTGCTGGAGGCGCGCTACCGGCGGGCCGATGGCGAATGGCGCTGGTTGCGATCGGAATCGCAGCCGCGCTGGGATCCGACCGGCAAGCATATCGGCTTCATCGGTGTCGCCCACGACATTACAGCGGCCAAGCAGGCCGAGATCGAACTGCGCCAGCTGAACGAGACGCTCGAGCTGCGGATCTCCGAGCGCACCGCGCAGTTGGAATCCAGCGAAGCGCAGATGCGCGCGATTTTCGAGACAAGCCACCAGTACCAGGTGCTGCTCAACGCGCACGGCGATGTCCTCTATGCGAACAAGACGGCCCTGGCGGGCATTCGCGTCGATGCGGCCGGCGTTATCGGCAAGCCGTTCTGGGAAACCCCGTGGTTTGCCGCCACCGAAGGCATGCGCGACGCGGTTCGCAACGCTTTCATATCGGTGATGAAGGGGGACGAAGTTCAGATCGAAATGATGCTGCGTCTCCCGCTCGGCGACCGCTATTTCGATTTCGCGATGCGGCCGCTGCGCGATCAGCATGGCGCGGTGATCGGCGCGGTGCCGGAAGCCATCGACGTCACGGAACGCCGCCAGGGCGAGGAGGCGCTGCGACAATCGCAGAAGATGGAAGCGGTCGGTCAGCTCACCGGCGGCGTGGCGCATGATTTCAACAATCTGTTGACCATTATCCGCTCAGCGACCGACTTCCTGCGCCGCCGCGAGCTTCCCGAGGAGCGCCGCCGCCGTTACATCGATGCGATTTCCCAGACGGTGGAGCGCGCATCCAAACTGACCGCCCAATTGCTGGCGTTCGCCCGTCGGCAGCCCCTGAAGCCGCAAGTGTTCAATGTCGGCGCGCAGGTCGACAGCGTGGCGCAGCTCGTTCGTCCGCTGGTCGGCGGCCGGATTCAGATCGAGGTCGACATCGATGACGCCGATTGCTTTGCGATCGCCGACGTTGCTCAATTCGAAACCGCGCTCATCAATCTCGCCGTGAACGGCCGCGACGCCATGGAGGGCGGCGGCCGGCTGACGATCAGCGTCAACAAGGTTCACACCATCCCTGCGCTGCGCGCTCAGCCCGCGCGCAGCGGCGCCTTCGTTGCCATTTCGATGACCGACACCGGGACGGGCATTGCGCCCGGCTATCTGCAATCGATTTTCGAGCCGTTCTTCACCACCAAAGAGGTTGGCAAGGGAACCGGACTGGGTCTCAGCCAGGCGTTCGGCTTCGCCAAGCAGTCTGACGGCGATATCGACGTCACGAGCACACTGGGACAAGGCGCGACGTTCACGATCTATCTGCCGCAAGCCGCGACGCCGGCCAGCGGGACAGACGCCGCGGCCATCCGCAGCGAGCCCGCGACCACCGGCCGCGGCTATCGCGTCCTCGTCGTCGAAGACAATGACGATGTCGGCCAGTTTTCCACCGAACTCCTGGAGGATCTGGGATACGCGGTCAAACGAGTCGCCAACGCCAGCGCGGCGCTTGCGATTCTTTCGGAAGACGAGTTTTCCGCCGATCTGGTATTCTCCGACGTCATCATGCCCGGCATGAACGGCGTCGAACTCGCCGGCGTCATTCGCGACCGTTACCCCGGTCTGCCCGTGGTGCTGACCAGCGGCTACAGCAACGTTCTCGCAGAGAATGCCCACCGCGGTTTTGAGCTAATCCAAAAACCCTATTCCGTGGAGGCGCTCTCGCGAATCCTCCGGAAGGCGATTGCCGAGCAGAGATCCATCGGCTCCAAGCGATAAGCTGCGAGATCACCTCGCGGTGACATCGATCAGGGCGATGCCGAGGTCCGCTCGCTTCTTCCGTCGAAGTGTTGATGGCGCTTCCGTCAAGACGACTTCGAGCGTCGGTCGCACCGTGCCTGCGAGCAGATGCCCGCCGCGCGTCGAGCCGTCCGACAGCCCGAGCACGATATGGACGTGTAGACTTGACTTGCCGTCATCGCCAATGGCCACGTCCCCGACCGCGCTCAGCACCTCGCACTGTTCGTTGATCTCGATCTTCCTGTAGCTCTTCGAGGCAAAATCGAACCAGCCGACGGTCGCCTTCTCGAATGCGCCGATCGCGGTCAGCGAGGCCGCCGAAATCCCGGCATCGTTGGCAAACCGGGTTAAGGCCGCGAACGCCTCGTCGCCGGTGTCCAGGATGACGACGTGAACCTGCGCGCCGGGCTCGTCGGATACCAACGTGCTTTTCATCGGCTGCCTCGCTCTCGATTGTTAGCGGAGCATGATCTCTCCGAAAACCGGTACCCGCTTTTCGGAATCATGCTCCAGTCCAGGCCGCACTGCGCTGGTGGGGTTCTCGGTCAATCGGTGATGGCTGACCTCGTTCCGGAATCACGCCGAATTCATCGTGGCGAGGAAACATTTCCGGTTCCCCTGTTCTGATTGCCGGCACGCATCAGGCCTGTGGCCGCGAATTATTTTTGAATGGGATCTGCGAGATCCTGTGCAGGATCTTGCAGCTTTCCCTCGCGCGCGAGCTTGACGGCATTGCCGAGAGCGCGCGCGACGTTCAGGACTTCTTGCTGGAACGCACCGTCCCGATCCAGCGCCTGATGCGAGGTGGCGTAAGGCTCCATGTAGCCGAGATAGCCATCGAGTTCGCCGGTTCGGCCAGCCGATATCAACGACATGTCGGTCAGCCAGTCCGCGAGCGAGCGGCGCATGGTCTCCGCCCCAACCGCATCGCCATGAACGATAAGCCCGAAATGCCGGCCCTGCAGATGCCGCGGATAAGGCCAGCCTTTCAGTTCAAGCGCTTTGGCTTCATCTACATGCTTGCCGTGGGTAGAGGACGGATCGGGATTACCGCCATCGGCACACACCAGGCGGTCCATCATCGACTTCAGCGGAGCCGATGCATAGTACCAATTCACCGGCGCAACGATCAGGATGCCGTGCGCCGCGACCCACAATGGATAAATTTCATTCATCCAGTCATCGGTCTGCCCGAGCGAGTAATTCGGATAGCAGCTGCATGGCCAGTGACAGAGCGGCATCGAGGTCGCGACGCAAGATTTGCAGGGATGAATCTGCTTGCCGAATTCCGACGCCAGCCGTGAGAGATCGAGAATGTCCACCGCAAATCCCATCTCGACGAACACCGGCTCGGCCAGCTTGACCAGCCGCCAGCTCTTCGACATTTCGCCGGGACAGGTATGCTCGCTGCGCGCCGAGCCATTGACAATGAGGATTCGCGGCTGCTGGGCGGCGTCGTCGTGGCGCCGCTGCGCCTCTAGAACGGCCTCGTGCGCCGCCAGCCAGTCCACTGAGATTTCATAGTCGGGATCGGCGAAACCGGGACCCGCCTTGCGCGTCACCGGCGCCTTGCGCGAATGGTTATAGGCATCCCACGCGGCGGCGATGATGGCGTCGAGTTCGCGTCGCAATGGTGCGAACACCGGGTCGACGAAGCGGCTGCGGTAGCGTCTTTCGAACTCGTCGCGCGGCAGTTTGACCGGCGGCATCCCTTTGCGAACATCCGGCTCCGCCATGCTCGATCCTCGCCTCAAATGTGAACGTAAGATGACATGCCGCGTTATCAACGGATCGCCGCGGATGCGGTTCCGACGCGATCAGGAGGCCTTCGGTAGTAGATGGCGGAAAAGCTGGATCGGAAGGTCAAGACGGCGCTGGACGAAACACGTCTGCTCGTCCTTGGGATCCAGATCCTGCTCGGCTTTCAGTTCCAGGCTTTCTTTCAAAACGGTTTTCCGCAGCTTTCATCCACCTCGAAAGCCATATGCGCCGCAGGTCTTGCGCTGCAAATGCTTTCGCTCGGGCTGCTGATTATCCCCTCAATGGAACACCGGATCGTGGAAGAGGGTTCATCATCGAAACGGCTGGTTCGTGCCACTTCGTTCTACACCACGACCGGGCTGATCCCGTTCTCGCTCAACCTCGGCCTTGCCGGGTACGTGGTGCTCGAACTGCATTTTGGCTGGTTCACCGGTGCCGCATCGGGCGT
>JBJMTR010000156.1:0-13935 GCA_045811565.1 Bradyrhizobium sp. | reverse complement strand
GGCGTCGTAGCTCTCTTTCTCGGCGGTGAGCCAGCGGTGCACGATGCGGTCGCGCAGCGCCAGCGCGGCCGCCTTGTACCAGTCGCGCCGTGTCGCCATGCTGGTATCCTTGCCGATCGCCAGCCGCAGCTTGGCGAGGATCGCTCCCTTGACGTCGGCCAATGCCAGCTCGTCGATCGGGGCATTGAGTGCCGGGTAGCTCCCCGAGAAAAATTCTTGCAATGCATCAATCCCTGCCGTTGTGACTCACACAAATGATACGCGCGTTACACTGAGATCGAAACCATCCGAGCGTATGGTTGTGGACGGCGCTGGTATGATTTTATGCAAGGACTGGGCCGATTTGGCCCGATCTGCGCGCCAATTTTGATGGTAAGATAAAGTTCGGAAGATGAGATTTTGGTGGCAACCCAGCAAAGGATGGCGCCATGAGATTGATGATCGAGATCGCTGCCGCGGCACTCCTGGTAATCTGCATCAGCGTCACCAGCGCGGCGTTCGCCGCCGGCAAGATCGGCCGCAGCGCCGACGGTTTGAGCTGCTCCTTCAGCGTCGCGAAAGACGCCTCGCCCGCCGCCCGCTGCGCCGCGATCAGGCGACAGTGCGGCGGAAAGTTTTACGCCAATTATTGCGGCGACAAGTTGTTGTCGGCACTGTAAATCGCCGACGTCTGCCGGTCAGCTCTTCAACCTTACCTCACTATGTCGCCATTTCCGAACATCGCCTTGACTATCGAGGCGATTGGTTTCGGCCAACTCCAGTATGCGCAGGCGGAGCACTTCAGTATCAATTGGCAGCGCCAACTCTTCACAGCGTTTGTCGGCCTGGACGATCACCCTCGCGGTCTTCTGCCATCGCGAACTTGCGAACGAGAAAATAATCGAATCGAGATCAGCCTCGGACACTGATTCCGAAAGAGCGACGTCTTCCCATCTATGAAACGTGCTGATGATCGGCCGTTTCGCCGCCCGCTGGTCGCAAGTCTGGAGAACGGAAATAGACCGCGGGCAGAAGCCCAAAGTGTAAGACCGAAACGATCTCTCCCAAGGGATCGGAAAGTGCCACTCTATCTTTTCCGTCGATATCAAGGATGATCTCGCCCGCGCGATCGATCGAATCGAAGGCAGAATGTGCTTTAGAATCTCGGTGGCCTTCTATCCTGTCCATTTCGATCCATTCCGTTTCAAGCTGAATTTTGGGTACTGGCCGAAATAGGCCACTCGCAGGAACAAAACAGGCCACTGTGATCTGGAACAAATGCCAAGCGGGTCCCTTTGGGATAGTCGGGTGCGCTTTGGCGCCCCAGAGCGCTACCGACCTAGAGCGGCCTCAGACGCCCCCGAGCTGGGGCCGTTTCTTGGCCAACTCGCAGATGCGAAATAGGCCACTGAAATGAACCAGCACACAGGTCTGGAGCAATTCGCTCCGGCGACTGATTTGGACTTAGACCGGGTATCCGCCGGGCCGTTCTAGTGCTCCGGTCGGCTGGCATAGAAACATTCGAGTCGTGCGAGGGTGGCGCGGGGCACGCCTTCCCGGACCCTACAGTCAAATTTCGTGGGGGAGCTTGGGCAGGCTACCGCGCGTTTGCAGTCGCGATGGAGCACGGCTTGCCAGTGCTGCGAATGCAGCAGGTTCACGGGATCGCAAGTGGTCAGTTAGAGGGGCCGTGGTGGGAGCTAGTGTTCCGCACCACGGCCCCATGCTAATTAACCCAATCGCTGGCAGTGCTCGCACTTCGGCCGGCCGGCAGTACCGGCTGGCGAACGCGAACTGACAACGGGACTTCTGGCAAAGGAGGCAAGCTTCCGCCTAGTCGTGAGTGGCAAGATCGGCGTGAAAGAAATTGAGCGGCTGATCCAGAAACTTGAAATCGACAAGGAGATTCTAGCCGATCAAGAAGGTGGTGCAAACGAAGAGGCCGCCAACTGAGGCGGCCTCGGAACTCCGTTCACTGCTTCTTGGTCGGCGATTTAGTTTTTGCCTTGGTCGCCTGTTGGTAGTGAAGGCTATTACAGCTTTTCCCCTCAGAGCAGGCAGATCCCTTGCCGTTCATCTTCGATGCGAAAGCTTCTGACGTAATGCCAGACAGAGGGATCGAAAACGTAAAGATCGCCAACGCAACGGCGGCACAGGTAAGCAGTATCACTTCACGATCAGATACCTCCCATAGATTGCAATGCCGCCATGCTACGCACCAACCGCAAACTAAGCCACTTTGATTTTCAAAACCGGCCACTGAGGTCGGAAACAGGCCAGTACCGAATTTTGGGTCGTGGGTACGCTGGAACAAATTAAGAACGCTTTAGTAAGTCTTTGATATATCATTGTGATTCGGCGATGCCGCCGACACAACATCTATGGTCTATCCGCACCAGCGAGGACTACATGTCCACTATCGCCTTCGATCAATTCGCGCTCACCCGCATTGCCGACTTCGCACGTTCGCTGTCGCGCCTGCACCAGGCGTCCCGCCGCCAGCCAATAGGCGACGACCAGATCGACCGCGAGTTCAACGCGGTCTGCATCTCGGTGTGGGGCTACACCACAGATGATTTCAGCGACGATCTGTTTTCCGACGAGGATCACGCCTTTCTGGATTCACTCGATGAGGCGCATGCGCGCATCTTCGCCGCCGAGCAGGGCTACGACCTTATCGACGATCAGGGCATGCTGACGGATTGGTGGGGCTATTGCTGGATGATCCTCGCGGAGAAGCGTGGCCTGCTGACGCCGGAAAACCGCGCCGCGGCGCGCCTCTCGATCGAGGAAAAATATCGCTCGGCACCGAACGTGATCGGTGTGATCGTCGGGCGGTAAGTCGAGGACCTCGTCCTGGGGAGCGCGCTCTTGCGCGCGTAAGGACGTGCGACAACATCCGGGCCTCGTAGTTCTCCCGGCGATGCCAACGGGTCGAATGCGCGCCCGATGACAGGCTCCGCATCGTCCGGAGACGCGCGAAGACGCGCTCCTCACGATGAGCTTTTGCTAGTTCACTTCGGCGCGTTTCGCCTTTGGCGCTGATGTCTTCGGCACGGTCGATGACGGCAGCGCAACGGCGCGGCTGGTTTCGGCGAGCGGGGCCCAGTGAGCATTCCGCGGTAGGGCGGCGCGACCTTTATCTCGCCGATCCTCCCCCGCAAGCGGGAGAGGTAAGGCAGGGTACTCAATCCAAGAATTCACTGGCCTTGTAGAGCGAGCGAAACACAATGTCGGCCTCGGCAAACGCTTCGGTCGCGCCCTCTTCGCGATCCACCATGGTGAACACCAGCGCCACCTCGCCACCGGCATCGCGCACGGCTTCGACGGCCTTCATCGCCGAGCCGCCGGTCGTGGTGACGTCCTCGACGATCACGATGCGCTTGCCCTGCAGGGTTTCGCCTTTGGCCAATCCTTCCACCGCAAGGCGGGCGCCGTGCTCCTTGGGTTTTTTTCGGACGAAAAACGCCGCGATCGGGTGGCCCTTGATCCAGGACAGCTGCGCGATCGCGCCGGCAAGCGGCACGGCGCCCATCTCCAGCCCGCCGACGAAGTGGAGATTGTCGTCTTTCAGCGCCTCAAAGGTCAGTTCCGCCAGCAGGGTCGCGCCTTCGGGATCGAGCATGGTTGGCTTGAGATTGAAGTAGAAGTCGCTCTTGCGGCCCGAAGCCAGCGTGATCTCGCCGCGCCCGAACGAACGCTTGCGGATGATCTCGGCGAGGCGGGCACGGGAAGCTGATTTGGACAAGATTTTTTCCGGGTTTGAGGCGGGGCGCAATTTATCGGTGGTTTCCAGCACATTCCAGAGCGGAGTTGGCCCGTCAACAGGGCACCAAAACCCGTTTCGCAGGGACGACATCCGGAAAGGTCGGTTGTAAGGCCTCGGGGTTCCGGGCTAGGGGGAGACCAAACTCTCGCGAAGGAACGAAGATGACCATCGAACTGCACACCTGGAACACCCCAAATGGCCGCAAGATATCGGTCGCGCTGGAGGAGATGGGGCTGCCATACAAGGTGATCCCGGTGAACATCACCAAGGGCGAGCAGACGGCGCCTTCATTCCTTGCGATCAGCCCGAACAACAAGATCCCCGCCATCGTCGATCCCGATGGGCCGGACGGTAAGCGCGTCAGCATATTCGAATCCGGGGCGATCCTGCTCTATCTCGGCGAGAAGACCGGGAAGTTCTTGCCGAAGCCGCTGATCGAGCGGATTCCCGTCTATGAATGGCTGATGTGGCAGATGGGCGGTTTTGGACCGATGCCGGGCCAGGTGCATCACTTCATCGCGCTGGAGAACGAGCAGGACCGCGCCTATGGGTTGAAGCGCTTCATGGCGGAGACGCGAAGGCTCTATGGCGTGCTGGACAGGCGGCTTGACACCCACGAATTCGTCGCCGGTGATCTGTCGGTCGCGGATTTTGCCATTCTCGGCTGGGCGTGGCGGCATCCGCGCCACAAAGTGGCGCTTTCGGATTTCCCCCAGGTCGAGCGCTGGTACAACGCGCTGATGGCGCGTCCCGGCGTGAAGCGCGGCATGGAAGCGAAGCTGGATTGAGCTGTTCCATCTCCCGCTTGCAAGCGGGAGAGGTGAAGAGCCTCACGCCCGTTTCGCCTCGAACGCCATCGTCATCGCAAGCCTGGCGAGTACGGTGCCCATCAGCCAGCGCTGCACCAGAACCCGAACTCAGCTCGGCCGCTTGCCGAGGAACAGCGATTGAGCCGGCGGCGAGCGCGATCAGCGCGTTGAGGCTGACGCTGATCGCGATCTGGATCGAGCCCAACGGCCAGCGACTGCGTCGGCACGCTGCCAGCGGCGGGATCGATGAACTGCGGCAGCGGAGCATTGCATCCGTATCGACGGCCGTAGGGCTCCCTCACCCGCTTGCGCGGAGGGCGGGGCGGGCTGTCCCGCATAGTTGATATCAGACGGCGGGGAGAGAGCCCCCACCCGCCGCGCTCTTCGAGCCCGTCGACCTCCCCAGCACGCGGAAGCGGTAAGACCTAATGCGCCTCGTCCCAGTTATCTGCCGCTCGTGCATCAACGTGCAGCGGCACCGAGAGCACCACCGCCGGGAATGGAGCGTCCTGCATGACGTGCTGCACGACCGGCAGCGTCGCCGCGACCTCCTCGTCGGGCACCTCGAAGATCAGTTCGTCATGTACCTGCAACAGCATCTGCGCCGAGAGCTTCTTCTCGGCGAGTGCGTCTTCCATTCTGATCATGGCGCGGCGGATGATATCGGCGGCGGTGCCTTGCAATCGCGCGTTGATCGCGGCGCGCTCGTTGAAGGAGCGGACCGAGGCGTTGCTCGCCTTGATCTCGGGGTAATGGCATTTTCGCCCGAACAGCGTCAGGACATAGCCGTGGTTGCGGCAGAAATCCCGCGTCTCGTCCATATAGGCGCGGATGCCCGGAAAACGTTCGAAATATTTCTTGATATAGGCGGAGGCTTCCTCGCGGGCGATGCCGAGCTGGTTGGCGAGTCCAAACGCCGAGATGCCGTAGATGATGCCGAAATTGATCGCTTTCGCACGGCGGCGCACCTCGCTCGGCATATCCTTGATCGGCACGCCGAACATTTCGGACGCGGTCATGGCGTGAATGTCGAGCCCGTCGCGGAACGCCTGCTTCAGCACGGGAATGTCGGCGATCTCCGCGAGCAGCCGCAGCTCGATCTGCGAATAGTCTGCCGATACCAGCTTGTGGCCGGGGGTCGCGATGAAGGCCCGGCGGATTTTGCGACCGTCGTCGCTGCGGATCGGGATGTTCTGCAGGTTCGGTTCGTTCGACGACAGTCGTCCGGTGGTTGTTGCAGCCAGCGCATAGGTCGTGTGGACACGATGGGTCTGCGGGTTGACGTAGGTCGGCAGCGCGTCGGTATAGGTCGATTTCAGTTTTGAGACCTGCCGCCATTCCAAAATCTTCTTCGGGAATTCGTGACCTAGCTCGGCCAGCTCCTCGAGGATCTGTGCCGAGGTCGACCACGCCCCGGTCTTGGTCTTGGTGCCGCCGGAAATTCCCATCTTTCCGAATAGTATGTCGCCGATCTGCTTGGGGCTGCCGACATTGATCGGCTCGCCGGCGATCTCCTGAAGTTCGGCTTCGACGCGCGCGGCAGTCTGGGCGAACTCGCCCGATAGCCGCGACAGCACCTGGCGGTCGATCGAGATGCCGCGCCGCTCCATGCGCGCGAGCACGCTGACCAGCGGCCGTTCCAGTGTCTCATAGACCGACGTCATGCGCTCGGCGACCAGGCGCGGCTTGAGCACGCGCCATAGCCTTAAGATCACGTCGGCGTCTTCGGCCGAATAGGCGGTGGCCTTTTCGATTGCGACCTGATCGAATGAGAGCTTGTTCTTGCCGCTGCCGATCACCTCGCCATCGGTGAGAAGGGCATGGCCGAGCCAGCGTTCGGCCAGCGCATCGAGCCCATGCGCATTGCGGCCGGCGTCGAGCGCATAGGACATCAGCTGCGCGTCGTCGCAGTTGCGGATGGTGATGCCGGCTTGGGCGAACATCACGGCATTGAACTTGATGTTGAACCCAATCTTGAGGATGCCCTGGGATTCCAGGAGCGGTCGCAGCGCGTCAAGCGCCTCGCTGGCCTTGATCTGGTCCGGCGCGAGGCCGGCATCGAACAGGCCGGCGCCTCCGCCGGACTGCTTATGGGTGAGCGGGATGTAGGCAGCATCGTTTGGTGCGAGCGCCAGCGCGATGCCACAGATGTCCGTCTGCATCGGATCGATCGAATTGGCCTTGGCCTCGATCGCGAAATGGCCGACATCATGCACCCGCGCGATCCATGCGTTGAGCTGGTCGAGGCTACGGATGGTCTGATATTTCTTGCGATCAACCGGCGTTTTACGCGCCGCTTCCGCGCGCGCGTCGGCGAGCGAGACTGGCGTGCCTTTGAGGCTGGACGCCTTGTCTTGCTTGTCAGCCGTCTTGCTCGGTGCGCTTGCTCTGCCGCTCGCAGGGGAGAGCCCGCCCCGGACTTGATCCGGGTGCGGTGTGGAGACAGCTCTCTCTGCGAACAAGCCCCTTTGCGCCTCGACCTCCGCCGCTGCAGGCGCAGGTGAAGAGGAACCCGGGAGAGGTCCAAATACACTGGCGCCGCTTTTGTAGCCGGGATCCGGCTCGATGTCCGCGGGGTCGATCTGCGAATATTCGGCGACGCGGCGGGTCAGGCTGGAAAACTCCATCGCCTTGAGAAAGGCGATCAGCTTGCGCCCATCGGGTTCATGCACCGCGAGCTCGTCGAGCGGCACTTCGAGGTCGACCTTGTCGTCGAGCAGCACCAGTTGCCGCGAAATCCGCGCCTTCTCGGCATTCTCGATCAAGGCCTCGCGCCGCTTCGGCTGCTTGATCTCGCTGGCGCGGAACAACAGCTGGTCGAGGTCGCCATATTCAACGATCAATTGCGCGGCGGTCTTGACGCCGATGCCGGGCACACCCGGTACGTTATCGGTGGAATCGCCCGCCAGCGCCTGCACCTCGACCACTTTCTCGGGCGGCACGCCGAATTTTTCGATCACCTCGGCAACGCCGATGCGGCGGTCCTTCATGGTGTCATACATCGTGACGCAATCGGTCACGAGCTGCATCAAATCCTTGTCGGAGGACACGATGGTGGCGGTTGCTCCGCGTTCGCAGGCAATCCGCACGTAGGTCGCGATCAGATCGTCGGCCTCGTAGCCGGCCTGTTCCAGGCAGGGCAGGTCGAAGGCGCGCACGGCCTCGCGGATCAGCGCGAATTGCGGAATCAGGTCATCGGGCGCCGCCGGCCGGTGCGCCTTGTATTCGGGGTAAATCTTGTTGCGGAACGTGATTTCTGACTTGTCGAACACGACGGCGAGATGCGTCGGCCGGTTGTCCTCGGGCATCTCGCGCAACAGCTTCCACAGCATGTTGCAGAAGCCGAGCACGGCATTGACCTGCAACCCGTCGGACCTGCGGTTTAAGGGCGGTAACGCATGATAGGCCCGGAAGATGTAGGAGGAACCGTCGACCAGGAACACATGGTCGCCCTTGGCAGGGGCTTTGATGGCAACGGGCTTTGCGGCGGCTTTGGAAGATGTCTTGGGAGCTGTTTTCGGCATGGCCGAAATTTAGGGATTTTTGCGCGGATTGACAGCCTTTGTGGGCGTAATTTTGGACCCATGCACACTGGATCACCCGCGAAGGCAGGTGATCCAGCATCCCAGAGCAGTCGAGATGAATTGAGGCCGCTATATACTGGATCGCCCTCCGTCGCGGGCGATGATGGCCGAGTGTGGCTGCGAAACCTACTCCGCGGCCTGCAACACCGGCCCGCGCGGTCTCTTCGGCGCGATCCAGAACGTGTCGGGGCGTTCGAACAGGAAATTTCCACGCAACGCCAGCGCGGCACGCCAGATTGCCAGCGCGCCGGCGACTCCGGCAATGGTGACGATCAGCGAGACCAGGCCGATGTCGGGGATCAGTCCGGTGCGCAGCAGCAGGGTGCGGGTTGCCGCCATCGGCAGGAAGAACGCGAGATAGATGACGATTGAATGTTCGCCGCAATAGCGCAGCAAATTGAGCGCCTGCATGCGCGCCAGCAGCGTGCCGGTCACGATGATGGCGCCGGCGCCGGCGAGCCCCAGCACAAGCGAAACCAGCGGCAATTCGCTGAAGCCCGATGCGACCAGGCCGCCGTTCACGAGCGCCCACAGCGCCAATCCGAACAGCGCCAGCGCAGGTCTCGCCCGCGCACGATCCGAGAGCGCGAAGACATAGCTTGCAAACAGATAACCGGAGTAGAAATAGACGAACCGTGCGCAGAACTCGTCGATCACGGTCCAGCCGGTGATGACATGCATCATCTCCAGCGCCGCAGCCAGGGCCAAAATCGCAACCGGCGGGATGCTGCGTGTCAGTTTTGTGACGACGAAAAAGATCGGCAGCAGATAGATGAACCACAGCGTGCCGAAGGGCTCGATGAAGGATTCCAGATAAACCATGCCGACCGTGCTCCAGCTTGTCTCGGTGGCAAGTGACGGCGCCTTGAAGCCAAACTGGATCGTCACCCACAGCACGTAGAAATAGGCGAAGTGAACCACTTTCCTGTCGAGAAAAATGCGCCAGTCGCGGTCGATCACGACCGACAGGAAAAGGCCTGAAATCAGGAAGAAGTCCGGCATCCGGAATGGTTTTGCGAAGATGACGAAGGCGTGCATGAAACCGGTCTGGTCCGCGGCCTTCTCGACGCCCAGCACCGAATGCATCATCACGACCATGACGATGCAAATGCCCTTGGCGCAATCGACCCAGTCGATGCGCCCGCCCACGAAGCCAGGGGAACGTTCTGTCGCAGCGGATGTGCCGTTTGGTGTCATCTGTGTCCCGTTTCGGCGAGCCGGACCGCTTCATCGGCCGGATCGATTGCTTTCTCCTTTATTCATACAAAGGACATGCCGGTTTTCGGTGCTTTTCCGGTTTCCCCTTTGCGGCCAAATGCTTTAAGAGGCGGTCGCAAATCTGACCGATCGTTAACCATAGAGAGCAGGTAATTTCATGCGGATTGCCATGATTGGCACGGGCTATGTGGGGCTTGTGTCGGGTGCGTGCTTTGCGGATTTCGGCCACCAGGTCACCTGCGTCGACAGGGATGCCGACAAGATCGCCAGCTTGCGCCGCGGCGAAATTCCGATCTTCGAGCCCGGGCTCGACGCACTGGTCGCCTCCAATGTGAAAGCCAAACGGCTGGATTTCACCACTGACCTCAAGGCCCCCGTGGGCGAGGCCGATGCGGTGTTCATCGCGGTCGGCACGCCGTCGCGGCGCGGCGACGGCCATGCCGACCTCACCTATGTCTACGCCGCCGCCCGCGAGATTGCTGCCGCGCTGTCCGGCTTCACGGTGGTGGTGACAAAGTCGACCGTGCCGGTCGGCACCGGTGACGAGGTCGAGCGGCTGATCCGCGAGGCCAATCCGTCGGCCGAGGTTGCGGTCGCGTCCAACCCGGAATTCCTGCGCGAGGGCGCGGCAATTCGCGACTTCAAATTCCCCGACCGCATCGTTGTCGGCACCTCGGATGAACGAGCCCGCAAGGTGCTCGGCGATATCTACCGGCCGCTGTCGCTCAATCAGGCGCCCTTGATGTACACGGGCCGGCGCACCGCCGAGCTGATCAAATATGCCGCGAATGCGTTCCTCGCAACCAAGATCACTTTCATCAACGAGATCTCCGATCTGTCCGAAAAACTCGGCGCCGATGTGCAGGAAGTCGCGCGCGGCATCGGGCTCGACAACCGCATCGGCACGAAATTCCTGCACGCAGGTCCGGGCTTTGGCGGCTCCTGCTTTCCCAAGGACACCCGCGCGCTGGTCAAGATCGCGCAAGACCATGACGTACAGTTGCGCATCGTCGAGGCGGTACTTGGGGTCAACGATATTCGCAAGCGTGCGATGGCGCGCAAGGTTATGAACCTTGCCGGCGGTAGCCTGCGCGGCAAAACCGTGGCGGTGCTTGGCCTCACTTTCAAGCCAGATACCGACGACATGCGCGAGGCGCCCTCGATCCCGCTCGTGACCGGGTTGCTCGATATGGGCGCGAGGGTGCGTGCGCACGATCCGGTCGGCATGGAGCAGGCGCGGAAGGAACTGCCTGATA
Source organism: Bradyrhizobium sp. (assembly GCA_045811565.1). Classification (GTDB taxonomy): domain Bacteria; phylum Pseudomonadota; class Alphaproteobacteria; order Rhizobiales; family Xanthobacteraceae; genus Bradyrhizobium. The sequence continues at coordinate 3,320 of JBJMTR010000156.1, read as the reverse complement.
TCGAGTATTGCGACGATCCCTATGATTGCGTGAAGGGGGTCGACGCCATGGTGATCGTTACCGAATGGGTGCAATACCGCGCTCTCGATCTAGAACGGCTGAAGAGTGCCATGAGGCAGCCGGTTGTGGTCGATTTGCGCAATATCTATCGTCCCGAGGACATGGCGGCACACGGCTTCATTTACGAGAGCGTCGGACGGGCGTCGGAGCCGCGGGTATGAGCCGTGTTGTCATACCCCGCGCCTGCGGGTTATCCAGTACTCACGGTTTTCGTGATCAGTGACATCTGAGTTTGCTGGATCACCCGGCTTCGCGGGTGACGACGGATTCGCAATATTGCCCCGCCAATTCGACAGCCCACTTCCGATCGACGCGGTGCTCGACGAGCTCGCGGACAAGCTTCGAGCCGGCAATGCCGCCGTGCTGGTAGCGCCCCCCGGCGCAGGCAAGACGACGCGGGTGCCGCTTGCGCTGCTCGATGAACCCTGGGCGAAACACAAAAAGATCATCGTGCTGGAGCCGAGGCGGATTGCGGCGCGTGCGAGTGCCGAGCGCATGGCGCGGACCTTGGGCGAACGCGCCGGCGAAGCCGTCGGCTATCGCGTCCGCTTCGGATCGAAGGTTTCGCGCGCGACGCGTATCGAGGTCGTCACCGAGGGAATCTTTTCGCGGCAGATCCTAGACGATCCCGAGCTGAACGGCGTCGCCGCCGTGCTGTTCGATGAATTTCACGAGCGCTCGCTCGATGCCGATCTGGGGCTGGCGCTGGTGCGCGACGCGCAGATCGGTCTGCGCGAAGACTTGCGCATCCTGGTGATGTCGGCGACGCTCGATGGCGCACGGATCGCCAGATTGCTTGGTGACGCGCCGGTTATCGCCAGCGAAGGCCGCGCCTTTCCGGTCGAGACGCGCTATCTCGGTCGCAAGCCCGATGTGCCGTTGGAGCGGCAGATGGCGGACGCGATCGCCACTGCGCTGCGCGCCGATGCCGGTTCGGTGCTGGCATTCCTGCCGGGCGCGGCCGAAATTCGCCGCACGCAGAATTTTCTCGGCGAGCGCATCCACGACGCAGCCATCGAGATCGTACCGCTGTTCGGCGCGCTCGACGCCAACGTGCAGGACCGCGCCATCGCGCCGGCGCCCAGGGGGCGCCGCAAGGTCGTGCTGGCGACTTCGATTGCCGAGACCTCATTGACCATCGAGGGCGTGCGCATCGTCGTCGATTCCGGCATGGCGCGGGTGCCGCGCTATGAACCCGACATCGGCCTGACGCGGCTGGAAACGGTGCGCGCCTCGCGCGCGGCGGTCGACCAGCGCCGTGGCCGCGCCGGCCGCACCGAACCCGGTATTTGCTATCGGCTGTGGGATGAACCGCAGACCGCTTCCCTCGCGGCCTATACCCAGCCGGAAATTTTCTCAGCCGATCTCTCGTCGCTGGTGCTCGACCTCGCGCAATGGGGTGTCAACGACGCTAGCGGCCTCGCCTTTCTCGATCCGCCGCCGGCGCCAGCGCTGAAGGAAGCGAAAAGCCTGCTCGGCGAACTCGGCGCACTCGATTCCGACGGCCGGATCACTGCCGAAGGCCGGAGCCTGCGCGCGCTGGCGCTGCCGCCGCGGCTGGCCCGCATGATCGTCGATTCTGCCCGGTTCGGTGCCGGTGCGGAGGCCGCCGAAATCGCGGCGGTGCTGACCGAGCGCGGGCTCGGCGGCGACAGCGTCGATCTCGACGTCAGGCTCGATCAGTTTCGCCGCGACCGCTCGCAGCGCGCTGGCAGCGCGCGCAGTCTGGCGCACCGCTGGGCGTCGCAGGTGGCATCGAGTTCTTCGCAAGGGAAAGAGGAGCTCTCCACCGGGGTCATGTTGGCCTTTGCGTTTCCCGATCGCGTCGCACGCAACCGCGGCAACGGCAGTTTTCTTCTCGCCAACGGCCGTGGCGCTGCCGTCGACCAAACCGCCGCATTGGCGCGCACGCCCTATATCGCGGTCGCCGAGCTGACCGGCACCGCTGCGCAGGGCCGCATTCTGCTGGCGGCGCCGATCACGCAGGAAGAGATCGAATTGCGCTTCGCCGACCAGATCGAAAGCACCGAGGAGATTGCATTCGACCGTAATGCCGTGGCGGTGCGCGGGCGGCGCAAGCGCACGCTGCACGCGATTACGCTGTCGGAGGCGCCGTTGACGTTATCACCCTCCGCGGAGAGCGCGCGAATCCTCGCCGACGGATTGATCGCCGCCGGTCTCGACAAGCTGCCATGGTCGAAACACCTAAGACAATGGCGCGACCGCGTCATGTTCCTGCGCAGGGCCGAAGGCGAAAGCTGGCCGGACTTGTCGGACGACGCGCTCGCCGCCGCGCGCGACGCATGGCTGGTACCGGCGCTCTACGACAAGATTTCGCTGAAAGAGCTCTCGGCCGGTGATCTGTCGGACGCGCTGATGACGCTGCTGCCGTGGGAATTGCGCGCGAAGCTGGAGCGCGAGGCGCCGACGCATTTCGAGGCGCCGACCGGCACCATGCTTCCGATCGATTACGAGGCCGAGCAGGGGCCAACGATTGCCGTCCGACTGCAGGAACTGTTCGGACTCAATACTCATCCCGCGATCGCCAAGGGCGCGGTGCCGCTGGTGCTGGAGCTGTTGTCACCGGCGCAGCGGCCGGTGCAGGTGACACGCGATCTGCCGGGCTTTTGGCGCGGCAGCTATGCCGCCGTGCGCTCCGACCTGCGCGGGCGCTATCCCCGGCATCCCTGGCCGGATGACCCGGCGAAGGCGATGCCGACGCGGCGGGTCAAGCCGCGGGGGACGTGAGTGCTAACGGCTGGTCATTGCCGGGCTCGACCCGGCAAGCCATCTCTTTTGAAACGAGGCTTTTGTTGAACATTGGTGCATACGCGGGTCAAGCCCGCGTATGACGAGCTTCCCGTTAACACTTCACTCATGCTTTTCATCAAAATGGCAGGCTCCGTCGCTGTACTCAGTCGTGGTTTGGCGGCCGGCATGGTGAAATCGGCCGTGTATTTGAACCGAGTATGGCGTCATGCGTAACATAGTGATCATCGCGGCCATCCTGGTCGGCCTCGGCACCTTCATGGCGCAGATGGCGGACAAGATGACGCCAGCGCCAGCCTCCGCTACGACAGCTCCGCAAAAGGTCGCGCCGGTTCAGACCGTGGCGCAAGCCGGTGGGCGCAGCCTCAGCATCCCTCGCGACGCCCGCGGGCATTTCGCAACCGACGGCCGCATCGACGGCCAGCGCATTGACTTCATGGTTGATACCGGCGCCTCGCTGGTGGCGCTGAACGAAAAATCCGCAGCGCGGT
>JBJMTR010000155.1:0-6212 GCA_045811565.1 Bradyrhizobium sp. | reverse complement strand
GATCAGGATCGTGGAGGGCGCCAAGGCGGTGATGAATGATCCCGGCGTGGTCGCGACCGCCGAGAAGGTGCTGAAGGCCGCGTTCGGCGACAAGTTCAAGACGTCGTCTCCCGGTACGCCGAGCGAGGATTACTCCGAGTTCATCAATGCCGGGCTGCCGTCGATGTTCTTCAACATCGGCGTCTACGAACCCGAGCGGGCGGCGGCGGCAAGCAATGGGACCGGCCCTGAATTGCCCTCCAATCATTCGCCGCTGTTCGCGCCGGTGCCGAAGCCGACCATCGAGACCGGCGTCAAGGCCATGACGCTCGCCGTTCTCAGCGCATTCGATCAGTACGCCCGCGGCAAGTAAGGCTAGCGGACGATCGAGATGCCCCAATATCTCGGCGTTGACGGATTTCGCGGAGGGTGGGTCGCGGCCTGGATCGACGATCGGAACAACCACGGCTTCGACTATTCGCCCAGCCTGACGCGGCTTCTCGCGATGCCGCACAAGCGGGCGATGATCGATATGCCGATCGGTTTGAAGATGTCCGGCCACAGAACATGCGACGTCCGCGCCCGCGAGCTGGTCGGCTCTTCGGTATTCCTGGGCGCGCGCCGAAATCTCTGGGAATTTCCGGACCTGGCTTCCGCCAACCAATATTACTGGCGGCATGAAGGCCCGGGGACGGGCGTGTCCTGCCAGCTCTGGAATATCAGAGACAAGATCAGGGAAGTCGACGATTTGATCACGCCCGATCGTCAGGCGACCCTCGGCGAGGCGCATCCGGAATTGATCTTCCGCAAGCTTGGCGATCAGCTTGTTTTGCAAGGAAAGAAATCGACGCCCGGCCGCGATCAGCGCGTGAAACTTCTGGCCGAGCGGGGCTTCGTCAAACTTTCAAAATGGCTGACGCAGCGCTTCGGAACCGGGATCGGGCGCGATGATCTGATCGACGCTTGCGCATGCGCCGTTGCCGCTCGTGACAGCAAGGCGTGTCTCGGTGGCGATGAAGTCGATGGTCGTGGACTGCGGATGGAGATCAACTACTGAGACGGCGGGGTGCAGATACGCCTCTCGCCGCGCCTCACTCGTCCCCACCCCTGAAATACTCGGGCTTCCCCGTCGTCCACGTCTCGCCCCACAACTGCCCGCCGCCGTCCACCGTCAGCGTTTCGCCGGTGATGAATTTCGCCGAAGGTCCGGCGAGATAGACGCTGGCCTCCGCGATGTCCCATGGCGAGCCGGCGCGCATCATCGGATTGGAGCGCGGGTAGGCGGCGCGAGCCTCTGGCGTGTAGACGTTCCAGCCCTCGGTCTCGATCGCGCCGGGCGCGACGCAATTGACGCGGATGTTCAGCGGCGCCCATTCCACCGCGACGGCGCGCGTCAACCCAATCACGCCGGATCGGGCCGCGATCGTATGCGCGATGCCGTAGAGGCCGTGCGTGGTGACCACCACGATATTGACGATGCTGCCGGGCTGCTTGTGGTCCCGCCAGCGCTGTGCGGCGGCCTGCATCATGTACCAGGTGCCGTTCAGGTTGGTATTGATCACCGTGTTCCAGCCCTTCACCGAGAAATCGATTGCGGGTTGTGGAAACTGTCCGCCGGCGCTGTTGATGAGGCTGTCGATGCGGCCATACGCCGCCCAAACTGTATCGAACAGCGCGTTCACCGCATGGGGCTCCCGGATGTCAGCGACGTGCGCGGAGGCTTTCAGGCCGCGACCAGCCAAGTGAGCGGCGAGGGCGTCTAGCTTCGCTTGATTGCGGCCGACAATTGCGACGTGCGCGCCCAAGCGCGCGAACAGCCAAGCGATTGCGCGCCCGATGCCGCCGGCGCCGCCCGAGACGACCACGACCATATCCTTCAGCGCATCGGTCGCGAACACTGTCGGGTAAATCGCAAGCTCGTCGTCGCTCAGGCCGAGCTTTTCGGGTGTTTGATGATCAACCATGCGGCGCCGACCCTTGTCACATTCGGCCAAGGCCGTACATTAGCCGCGCAATAACGGCCAAGCCAACAACGAGTTGTGATGTCCGATCTTTCCGCCTTTCCCATTACAAAACGCTGGCCGGCCAAACATCCTGATCGGCTGCAGCTTTATTCGCTGCCGACGCCGAATGGCGTCAAGGCCTCGATCATGCTGGAGGAGATTGGGCTGCCCTATGAGGTGCATCTCGTCGACTTCAACAAGGATGACCAGATGACGCCGGAGTTCTTGTCACTCAATCCGAACGGCAAGATCCCTGCGATCCTCGATCCGAACGGACCCGGCGGCCAACCGCTTCCACTGTTCGAGTCCGGCGCGATCCTGCAATATCTCGCCGACAAAACCGGAATGCTTCTGCCCACCGACTCCGCGCGGAGATACCAGACTATTCAGTGGGTGCACTTCCAGATGGGCGGCATCGGGCCGATGTTCGGCCAGGTCGGCTTCTTCCACAAATTCGCCGGGAAAGAAATATCGGACAAGCGGCCGCTCGAGCGCTACGTCGCGGAATCCAGGCGCCTGCTCGACGTCGTGGAGACGCGTCTTGGCGGGAGGCAGTGGATCATGGACAACGAATACACGATCGCGGATATCTCGATGCTCGGCTGGGTGCGCAATCTGATCGGCTTTTACGGCGCGCGTGAGCTCGTCGGGTTCGATACTCTTAAACAGGTACCCGGGTGGCTGGAGCGCGGTCTCGCGCGGCCGGCGGTGCAGCGTGGGCTGGAAATTCCGAAGCGCCCGTGAGCGGTCATTGAGATGCAGATCACTGGGGAACCCGAACGAAGGAGGTCGCCATGTCCCAACCCATCAACCAACTCCGGCGCCGCTTTTTCGGCGTTGCGGCCGGAACCGTCGCCGCCGGCTTTGGAATGATCAGGGCTGCGAACGCCGAGGCGAAGCCGAAGCCGACGCAATTGCCGGCGATCAAGCCGGGCGCGAATACAACGTTCGCTCCACTGAAGCAGATCAACGCCGGCGTGCTGAGTATCGGGTATGCCGAAGCCGGTCCCGCGGACGGTCCTCCCGTCATTCTTCTCCACGGTTGGCCCTACGACATTTACAGCTACGTCGATGTTGCACCCTTGCTGGCGTCAGCGGGTTACCGGGTGATCATTCCGTATCTGCGCGGCTATGGCACGACGCGCTTTCTTTCCAGTGAAACGGTCCGGAACGGCCAGCCGTCGGCGATGGCGGTCGATATCATCGCGTTGATGGATGCGCTCAAGATCCAGACGGCGACCATCGCGGGCTATGATTGGGGCGCGCGGACCGCCGACATCATGGCCGCGCTCTGGCCTGAGCGCTGCAAGGCTCTTGTGTCGGTGAGCGGTTACCTGATCGGCAGCCAGGAGGCCGGCAAGATGCCGTTGCCGCCGAAGGCTGAATTGCAATGGTGGTATCAGTACTATTTTGCCACCGAGCGCGGCCGCGCCGGCTACGAGAAATACCGGCGCGATTTTGCAAGGCTGATTTGGCAGCTCGCCTCGCCGAAGTGGGCGTTTGATGATGCCACTTTCGATCGCAGCGCGGCCGCCTTCGACAATCCCGATCATGTCTCGATCGTGATCCACAATTATCGCTGGCGGCTTGGCCTCGCCGAAGGCGAGTCGAAATATGACGAATTGGAAAAACGCCTCGCCCTGGCCCCGGTGATCGCCGTGCCCACCGTCACCATGGAGGGCGACTCCAACGGCGCGCCACATCCGGACGCCGGTGCATATGCCAAAAAATTCTCCGGCAAATATGAACACCGGATCATCACCGGCGGCATCGGGCACAACCTGCCTCAGGAGGCGCCGCAGGCCTTTGCCGAAGCTGTCATCGACATCACTGAAAGCTGATCGGCATTGTCATGAAACAAGTCTCCAAATTGGCGCTAGCCTCGGCTCGTTGTGGAATCTGATCGCGCTGATCGGCACGTTCTATCCCGATCCAACTCGGCGAGGCCCTTGAGCCGGGCGCGAGTTAGGTGCTACGGACGGTTGCTTCAACCGGGCCGCGCGCGATGACAAAATCCATCACCATCTACGGCATCAAGAACTGCGACACTATGAAGAAGGCGCGCGCCTGGCTCGACGACCGTGGCGTGGCCTACGATTTCCACGACTACAAAACGGCAGGCATTGCGAAGGACAAGCTCAAGCAATGGAGCGACAAACTTGGATGGGAGACGCTGCTCAACCGCGCGGGCACCACGTTCAAGAAATTGCCTGATGACGACAAGGAAGGCCTCAACGAGCGCAAGGCGCTGGGGCTGATGCTGGAGCAGCCGTCAATGATTAGGCGCCCGGTGCTCGATCTCGGCGGAAAATTGCTGGTGGGCTTCAAGCCGGATGTCTATGCCAAGGAAGTGAAATGACCAGGGCGCACGGGCAAGAAGACTAGATCAACTCGATGATGCCATCATCGGAGGAGCGCCGGCCTGGAGACGAGGTACGGCAACTCTTGCTCGAGCCGGCTTCCCTGAGCGGCAAAACGCCTCGTCCGCAATTCGACTAAGGGCCAAGGCGGACCGGTGCCGGGGCTTCGCTTATGCCCAGCTTTCCGCCTTGCCTAACCCCTACCGGCTCCGGCATATTCCGCGCCGGAGGCGGCGGCCCGGGATGGTCTTCGGGATTCTCGGGAGACCTGCCGGTTAGGAAAAAATTGGGCCACGCGCGAGGAGAAGTCGCGGCGACGGCTGACGAGGGAAATTTGTTTGGCCGATGAGTTCATTCTCGAAACCCACGGATTGACCAAGGAATTCGCGGGTTTCTTCGCCGTTCGCGACGTCGCTCTCAAGGTGCGTCGCGGCAGCATTCATGCGTTGATCGGGCCGAACGGGGCCGGCAAGACGACCTGCTTCAACCTGCTCACCAAATTCTTGAGACCCTCCGCGGGCAAGATTCTGTACAAGGGACAGGACATCACGGCGACCGCGCCGGCCGACGTGGCGCGTCTCGGCCTGGTTCGCTCGTTCCAGATCTCGGCGGTATTTCCACATCTGACAGCGCTGGAAAATGTCCGCGTCGCGCTGCAGCGCCAGCACGGCAGCTCCTTCGATTTCTGGCGTTCTAAAAGCGTGCTCGACCATTACAACGGCCGTGCCCACGAGCTTCTCAACGATGTCGGCTTGAGCGAGTTCGCCAACACGCCGGCGGTCGAGATGCCCTATGGGCGCAAACGCGCCCTTGAAATTGCAACGACGCTCGCGCTCGACCCCGAGATGATGCTGCTGGATGAGCCGATGGCCGGTATGGGCCATGAAGACATCGACAGGATCGCGGCGCTGATCAAGCGCATTTCGGCCAAGTACACCATCCTGATGGTCGAACATAATCTCTCTGTGGTCGCCAACCTCTCCGACATCATCACCGTGCTGACGCGCGGTCAGGTGCTGGCGGAGGGCAATTATGCCGAGCTCTCCAAGGACGAGCGCGTGCAAGAAGCCTATCTGGGGGCCGGTCATGCCTGAGTTGAAAATGGCCGAAGCCGCTCACGTAAAGCCGGCGGCCGCGCCGGTGCTCTCGGTGAGGGATCTCCAGGCCTGGTATGGCGAATCGCACATCCTGCACGGCATCAATTTCGAGGTGAATGCCGGCGAGGTCGTCACACTGCTCGGGCGCAACGGTGCCGGCAAGACCACGACCTTGAAGTCGATCATGGGAATCATCGGCAAGCGGACGGGTTCGGTCCGCTTTGACAATCAGGAAATCATTCGCGCTTCGTCCGACAGAATCGCGCGCATGGGCATCGCATTCTGTCCGGAAGAGCGCGGCATTTTCGCAAGCCTCGACGTTCGCGAAAATCTCCTGCTGCCGCCGATTGTGCGGGCCGGCGGCCTGTCGCTCGATCAGATCTTTGACCTGTTCCCGAATCTGAAGGAGCGTCTCAACAGCCAGGGCACAAAACTTTCAGGCGGGGAGCAGCAGATGCTCGCGATCGCCCGAATCCTGCGCACCGGCGCGCGCTTTTTGATGCTGGACGAGCCGACCGAAGGTCTGGCGCCGGTCATCATCCAGCAGATCGGCCACACCATCGCGCGGCTGAAGTCGGAAGGTTTCACCATCCTGTTGGTCGAACAGAATTTCCGCTTCGCCTCGACCGTCGCCGATCGCTACTACATCGTAGAGCACGGCAAGGTGATCGACGGTTTCGCGAACTCGGAGCTGCAGGCCAACATGGACAAGCTCCACACCTATCTCGGCGTTTAAAACACAAGAATCTCAGGCAGGACCTCACGGAGAAAAT
>JBJMTR010000154.1:0-4806 GCA_045811565.1 Bradyrhizobium sp. | reverse complement strand
GCCGCCCCAGCCGCGATGTTTTTGGCCTTCGTTGCGGGCTTGGCCTCGTGGTGCGCACTGGGTTGCGTGTTCCGGACCGCCTCGGTCAGCATCTGGCGTAGCTCAACCTTCGTCTTCGGTGGTTGTCGCGTGATAGATGCTTGCCAGTGGGCCATACATACTATGTGGTGACTCCCATGGGGAATTAAACCCTGCTGATCGGCGGAAAATCAAGGGACGGCAGCCATTTGACCAGGGATTGCTTGCGGACAATCCACGTCCGCTATAGAGAGTCTTAACAGACTTAAGCGGAGCATCGCGATAAGTCCGAGATGTGCCCAGTAAGCGACATTACTCGATCACCTCATCGGCGCGGCCGAGTAGCATCGCTGGCATTTCGAGGCCGAGCGCTTTCGCAGTCCTGAGATTAATACTCAGCTCGAATTTGGTTGGTTGGTAGAACGGGATATCTCCCGGATTGGCACCTCTAAGAATCTTATCGATGAGGTTGGCGAGGCGGCGATAGAAGTCCGCTTGGTCGATCGAATAAGCCATGAGTGCGCCAACTTCGACAAAATCGCGGAATGGATAAATTGTGGGTATTCGGCCTTTCGCCGCCCATTCCAAACTACAGCAACCTCGAACGGTCAGCGAGGGACAAATGGCATCTGCCAGTTCGGACACTGGCAAGGTCAATGTCTGCATTCGGCTCATTTGCGTCGATTTTAGCGTGCTGGCATCATGCCCAGTTAGGGGCAATCTCGGAAATGCCGGTTGTCCGGTGTTGCCTTGAAAACATCGGCCTGGATGTAATTCAAGCGGCCGGCGGCTATCCGCATCTCCCTACGCGCCTATGAGGCCACGCCCTAGCTCTCGGCCGGGCGCCTCGGCCTCCAGTAGCCGAGGCCTCGGGGGCCGCATCAGATGTCCTGTGCAGCCGCCAGCCCGGGCCAATCGCACACTGCGCGCAAAATGCAATTTGATGAAGAGATTCAATCTGATTTGGGTCGTCCAGTTTCCTCTGGCAAAAATATTTCGCTTTCCCTTCACCCCAAATCAGTGGCTATTCCGCGCCGTCTCGACCCGAGAAGAGGGGCGTATCGCGATCGTCACGGACGCGGGGCGAGATGTGGTGGACGCGGCAGTGTCGGCGCGCAAGATGATCGCAGGGCGAGCTCGAACTCGTGAGCGTTTCACTTCGCGCAAGACGAACGACGCTCGTTGCGTACGGCAAAACCGTGTGGTCCCGACACCCGTTGCTGGTGTCAAGTTGAGCGGAGGCGAAGTCAACTCAACCGAGCTTGATCAGCCTTAATCCGCCAACGACGGTGACAAGACGAATTCGTCGCCGGGGAGAGCGCGGCATAAGCCGTAAAGCCATTGCGCAGGGAATGCCGGATTGCCTCCGCTGAACCTGTATGCTCGTGTGCGCATTTCTTTGTGCATCTTTGCACACGAGACCGCGGGTGCAGCGTGCACCCGGCATTCCCTGCACCCTCTCTCATCGAGGGTGACCGTTTGCAAAGCTCGGACGCATCGCGCCGCGGGAACGCGGACTCACATCTGGGAGCAGTTGTGCCGTGCCGCCTCTCTCTTGAGCGTGATGACTTTTCTTCGGAAAGTCATCCCCGTTCTATCCTTTCGTTTGAGCATGATCGCCGCGCAAACGGTTTACGTTTGTCGCGAGGAAAAGCCGGTACGCACTTTGCGCGAACGCGAGCCTTCGGGTCCGGTTCATGCGCTGGCACTGACGGAGTTTCGGACATGACATCACGCCCATGTGAAAATCCGTCCTTTCAGTCGAAATTGACAATGACTGACCAGTCAGTCATATTATGAAGCATGACAAACGCAAGCAACAAGAACGCCAGGAAAGCCGCCCTGAAGCCCGCCAGTCGCCGGGCGGAGGTGGGGAGATCGGCCGGCCCAGCTTCTTCGAAGCCATCGCGCAAGCCCGTCGCGAGCCGCGCCGAACGGGCGGCCGAGCGGCGGACGGCGATCATCGAGGCGGCGATGGACGAATTTATCGCGCGCGGGTTTGCGGCGACGCGGCTCGACGATGTCGCCAAACGCGCGGGCGTCGCCAAAGGCACCATCTACCTGCACTTCAAGGACAAGGAATCGATGTTCGAAGAGCTGATCCGGACAGCCATTGTTCCGCTGGTCAGCCGCCTCGGCGCAGCGCCACCACCGACGGGCGGATCGGTTCGGGACATGGTTGAGGAGTTTGCCCGGGTCTTCATCCAGGAGGTGGCTACGACGCGGCGCGGAGATATCGTTCGCCTGATCGTAGCCGAGGGGCCGAGGTTTCCCGCGGTCGCCGACTTCTATTACCGCGAGGTGGTTTCGCGCGGGCTCGCCGGCATGCGCACCCTGATCGAGCTTGGCATTGCGCGCGGTGAAATCCGGCAGAAGAACCTGGCGCGGTTTCCCCAGATCCTGGTGGCACCCGCGCTGATCGCGGTGATCTGGCAGAGCCTGTTCAGCAAACATGCGCCGCTCGACGCGATCGAAATGTTTCGCGTCCATCTCGACCTGATTTTCGGCGAACGGAGAAGGACATGAGTTCGTCGCCGATAATGAGGATTGTAATCGCGCTGGCGCTGGTGAGCGTGCTCGCCGGCTGCAATGAACGGAAGGATCCCGGGTTTCAGGGCTGGGTCGAGGCCGACATGATCTTCGTCAGCCCGGACGAAACCGGACGGGTTACAAAACTCAATATGCGCGAAGGCGACGAGGTCAAGCCCGGCGATCTCATTTATTCCGTCGACGACGATCTGCAGCAGGCCGACCTCAACCAGAACAAAGCCACGCTCGCCAACGCGCAGCAGACTTATGACCGCGCCGCGTCCCTGAGCAAGACCGGCTCCGGCACGCAGGCCAATCTCGACGCCGCGGTGTCGGCGCTCCGGGTCGCCGAAGCGCGCGTCAAAACGTCGGAAACGCGATTGGCGCGGCGAAGGGGCTTTGCGCCGGTCGGCGGCGTCATCCAGCAAATCTATTTCCGCGAAGGCGAGATGGTGCCGCCGCAGCGGCCGGTGCTGTCGATCATGCCGCCCGGCAACATGAAGATTCGGTTCTTCGTGCCGGAAGCCGAGTTGCCGAAGCTTGCGATCGGCGACGAGGTGCGGGTGACCTGCGACAATTGCGCCGCCGATCTCAGCGCCAAGATCTATTTCATCGCGACGACGGCCGAATATACGCCGCCGGTGATCTACAGCCTCGATGAGCGCAACAAGCTGGTCTATCTGATCCAGGCGCGCCCCAGCCGGCCCGATGCCTTGCGCGTCGGCCAGCCGGTCAGCGTGTACCTTAATCCCAAGACACCGGTGGCGGAACGGCGATGAGCGCGGCTCCTGCATCCACACCCGACATTGCGATCAATGTCGAGGCCCTGTCAAAATCGTTCGGTGGCCGCGAGGTGGTGCATGATCTCTCGATGCAGGTGAAGCGCGGATCGATCTACGGCTTCCTCGGCCCCAACGGGTCGGGCAAGACCACCACCATCCGCATGCTCTGCGGTCTGCTGACGCCGGATCGCGGCGAGGGCACCTGCCTCGGTTACGACATTCGCCGCGACGCCGACAAGATCAAGCGCAAGGTCGGCTACATGACGCAGCGCTTCAGCCTGTACCAGGACCTCTCGGTACGGGAGAACCTGGAATTCGTCGCGAGGCTCTATGGCTTGCGCGACGCGCGCGGCGCCGCGCGGAACATGATCGAGCGCATCGGATTGAGGGGCCGCGAGGAGCAGCTTGCCGGCGAACTCTCCGGCGGCTGGAAGCAGCGGCTGGCGCTCGGCGCCTGCACGCTGCCCAATCCGCAATTGCTGCTCCTGGACGAGCCGACCACCGGCGTCGACCCGAAGGCGCGGCGCGATTTCTGGAACGAGATCCATGCGCTCGCCGCCGAAGGCCTGACTGTGCTGGTCTCCACCCACTACATGGACGAGGCCGAGCGCTGCCACGAGATCGCCTATATCGCCTACGGCCATCTGCTCGCGCACGGCACGGTGGACGAGGTGATCGCGAAATCGGCGCTGTCGACCTACACAGTGGCCGGCGACGAACTCAATGGGCTTGCCAACGAACTCACCGGCAAGCCTGGCATCGACATGGTGGCGCCTTTCGGCAACAGCCTGCATGTCTCCGGCCGCGACAAGGCGGCGCTGGAAGCGGCCATTGCGCCGTACCGCGGCAACGAGGGCTGGCACTGGGAGCACAGCGAGCCGTCGCTGGAGGACGTCTTCATCGATCTGATGAACCGCTCAAGGGATGATTTCCAATGAGTGCAACCGAGGCAGTCGGCCAGGACCGCGACGCAAGGGAGCCGGCCTTCGGCTTCTGGCGGCGCAGCTATGCGATGCTGCTCAAGGAATTCATCCAGCTCCGGCGCGACCGCGTCTCCTTCGCGATGATCGTGATGATTCCAGTGATGCAGCTGCTGCTGTTCGGCTACGCCATCAACACCACGCCGCGCAATTTGCCCACCGCGGTGCTGGTGCAGGAAGACAGCGACCTTGCGCGCTCGATTCTGAAAGCGCTGGAGAACACCGCCTATTTCCGTTTCACCCGCGAAGTGCACGATGTTGCCGAGTTCGACAACCTCCTGCAGTCGGGCAAGGTGCTGTTCGGCGTGGAAATCCCGCGCGGTTTCGAGCGCGCCGTTCGCCGTGGCGACCGTCCGGCGCTGCTGGTAGCGGCCGACGCCACCGATCCGGTCGCGGCGGGCTCAGCGTTGGGTGCGCTCGGCATGGTGGTGCAGACCGCGCTCGAACACGACCTCTTCACCGGCGATCCGCCGTCGCTGCCGTTCGAGATCAGGGCG
>JBJMTR010000153.1:0-21275 GCA_045811565.1 Bradyrhizobium sp. | reverse complement strand
GGACTGTATATCCGGCTCGGCATTCTGGAGACGCCCGTGTTCGCCAAGCTATTGGCCGAGCGACAGCTCGACCGCACACCGATGCTGACCGTCATCAAACGCCACCCGAAGGAGATTGTGCTCTCGGCGCTGGCACGCATGGCCGAGCAGGCGCCCTTCTACATCTTCACCGCGTTCGTCTTTTCCTACGGCACCGGCACGCTGCACGTCTCCCGCGATTTCCTGCTTATCGCGGTCCTCTCTGCTTCAGTGCTCTCGTTCGTCTCGATCCCCTTCTTCGGTTATCTGTCCGATCATATCGGCCGCAAGAACATGTACATGATCGGCGCCGCGGTAACCGGCGTGTTCGGCTTCATTTACTTCGCCATGCTGAACACAGGTTCGGAAGCGATAATCTTTTTGGCAGTGATCCTTTCGCTAATCCCCCACGACATGCAGTACGGCCCGCAGGCGGCGTTGATCGCCGAAAGCTTCACAGGCCGCCTGCGCTACAGCGGCGCCTCGCTTGGCTATCAGCTTGCATCGGTCATCGCCGGAGGTCCTGCGCCGCTGATCGCGACATGGCTGTTCGGCACCTTTCAATCGCCCACCGCGATTGCGGTCTACATCGCGCTCTGCGCGATAATTACGCTGATCGCGACGGCGCTGATGACCGACTACACCGGAAGAGACATCAACAGTGTGGATGTGCATGAAATGCGGACTTGAGGCAATCATTGCGGGAAGGTCGCATGCGAAAATGGCACCCTGACCGGTTTCTCGACTTATATAATCTGCTGCTTGCGGCGTTGCTGTTTGCATCGCCGTGGCTCTTTGCCCTGGCGAATGAGACGGCTGTAATGGACCTGTGGGCGAGCGGCGCGGCAATCGCGGCGCTCTCGCTGGCAGCAATCGTGGCGTTCGCCAATTGGGAGGAATGGGCCAATTCTGCACTGGGAATTTGGCTGATTGTTTCGCCATGGGTGCTCGGATTCACGCACACCACAGCGATGCATTTCAGCATCGGCGTCGGCGCCGCGGTGGCGTTTCTGGCTTTGCTCGAGCTGTGGCTGGTCTATGAAGAAGCCCATCCGGATTTGCTACGGTCGCGGCTGTCAGAACATTAGAGCATGATCCGAAAAGTGGGTACCGGTTTTCCCTCGCGACAAACGCCAAGCGTTTGCGCGGAGTTCATGCTCAAACAAAAGGCTAGAGCGGCATGACGATTCGAAGAAAGGTCGTCACGCTCTGGATCTCGTATGGCCCCGCCGGATGGCCGTAATATAGGTGCGCGATCCGTCGCCTGCGCCGGAGCCATTCCAAACAGGCGGACGAGGCCTTTCCTTACCGCCGCTCCGTCGCAAATCCGTACATCAGCGCCAGCCGGTCGAGGCACTCGCGGAACCGTCGCGCGAAATAGTCGCTCCAGCGCTGAGTGCGTAATCCGCGCCGCTGGCCGACTTGCTCCATGGTCATGCCGAGAACCAATACGTCGCGCACCAGCGCCGACCCGTCGGCGCCAAGTTCGCGCTCGGCGCGGTTCAGCTGCAGCACCGCCTTGCGCTGGCCTTCGGTGATCGGCTCGCGCCTCTCGCCGCCATCCACATATTCCCGGGTCGTATCGACCGCGCGGGGGCCACGCTCGGCTTTCTCCCAATCATTCTGGAACGCCCGGCCGCCCTGATATTGCGCCTCGTCAATCTGACGACGCGAATGCAAGCGGCCGAGCGGATCGTTGCGAATCGAGCGTAGCGCGACGATCTTTTCTCCCGGCTCGAGCGCCAGGGGATCCTCGACTTCGACAGCGGCTACTTCCGCGTTGTGCGGCAAATCCCGCAGGCGGCGGTCATGCATTCTGGCCGGATTGTATGGTTTCCTGCGTTTGGCTCGCGGCATTAGTTGCCTCCGTTATCCTGGTTTGAAATGGGGGACCGTCGTCCCCGCGCGAGATGGTCCGTCAGTCTCATCGCTGACGTCTTGATGCGTATTGGAGATGACGAGCGCGAGACGACGCGCCCCTTCAGGCCGCTTCCACCACGCGGAGCGAGGCCGTGCTTGCGGCCTGTTCCGAGGGCAGATCGGGGTTGCGGCTCAGGTGAAAATGCGGCGTGCAGTAGCTCGAACCCCGCCGCCGCGGATGACCGCAGAAGGTAATGGCTTCGCCTTCGCTGTCGCCGCCATAGGGATAGCGGCAGTCGCCGCGCTCAAGCTCTACAAGCGAGAGATGGCGCGGCTCAATCTCCACGCATCGCAGCTTGACCGGTTCAGCCTTTTCGAACGCCGGCATCGGCCAATGGAAATCGGCCGTTCGGGACTTAGCCGGGCGAAGTTCGCGCAGCCTGTCCAGCCGCGGCGGCATTTGCGGCCGGTCGGGTCCGGCGAGCCCCATCCGCCTGGCGCGGCCGATCGCGGCATTCCGCGAATAGGCCGTCTTGAATTTCGCATTGATCGCATCGGCGATCTCCGAGAAGGGCATGCCCTTGGCGAGATATTCCCGCAGCGCGGCCGAATGTTCGGCCGCCCAGTCCGTCATTTGCATTCTTTGTTCCCGCTCTTCTCATCGCCGCCCGGCGCTCTCGGCAATTTCTGATATTCCGAAATGAAAGTCAAGCTTGATTTCTGATAATCGGAATTGCTATCATTTCCGAAATTCGGAAAGGATGCGCCATGCTGGACGTCAGATTGATCGAGCGGGGGCTGGAGAAGCCGGGCAAGACCAAGGGCGGCCTTGCGGCCGCCATGGGCGTTCGCCCTGGCGCGGTTTCGGAAATCCTGGCCGGGATCAGACTAATCAAGGCGTCGGAGATCGCGCCGATCATGGAATATCTCGAACTGAACTCGGTGCCGATCATGGGCCGCGTCGGCGCCGGCGCCTCAATCGAGCCGGAACACGAGCAGGTGCCGCCGGAAGGTCTCGGCGAGGTCCAACTACCCTTTCCGATTGAGGAAGAGACCATCGCCTTCGAAGTATCAGGCGATTCCATGCTGCCGAAGTACGAGAACGGTGACGTTATTGTCGTCTATCGTGAACAGCGCCATCCGCTTTGGAGCTTCTATGGCGAGGAAGCCGCGGTGCGCCTGAAGACCGGCGAACGCTATCTGAAGACGATCGAGCGCGGAAAGTCATCCACTCTGGTCAACCTGACCAGCTTCAACGCCAAGCCAATCAACGGGGTGAAGCTCGAATGGATCGGCGAAATTTGTGTCACCCTGCCCCGGGGCCAGATCGAGCGCCTGCGGAGCAAGGCGGCGCGAACCCGGAAGGCAGCCAAGGCGCAAGTTGGGCGCACGGCGGAGAAATAGCTCGGCGCTGCCTCGACTATCGGTGATTCTCCACCTTGGCCGAGCGGGAGCATCACCCCCGCTATGGATTTCTGTTTTTCAGAATTTCAACTTGACTATCTTCCGATTTTCCGAAATACTTCCGTCTTCGATTCCAGCTCCGGGAGGGCTCCAGATCGCCCGCATGCAATACTTCGTCGTGATGATTGATTACGGCCGGCGCGGCCGCGAGGCCATCGTCGATCCCGAAATCACCCGACGCGAGGTCATCGCGCGTCTAGTGTCGGGCGAATACAAGAACGTCAGCTTCATCCACGAGATCGTCGATTCCGTCGTCGATGATATCACCGCCGACATCCTTGCAGAGGCCGCGCTTCCCGAAATCGGCATGACCGGCGCCGATCTGCAGGCCAGCGAATTCGATCACGTCCGCGATCTGCGCAAGCATGAGCCGGTGTAACCGGCGTCTCGTTCTGCACCAATCGCAACCGATCACATTCTGATTTCAAAAACGTGATCACCCGCGCTTTCAACTCGCCAGCAACGAGCTAGATATTCTTCACGCAAAGTCTATTCGGACCGAGCGGGCCGCTAGATTGGCGATTCGTCTCCTGGACTCGTAAAGTATCACTCTGAAATGCATCCATCTGTGAAAACTGAGGTCGCGGCACGCGATGGCGATCCCCGAATCCCGCTGCTGCTAGGCATCGCGAACTGGTTTCTGTTTCTGGATCACATTCCCCATAACGCGGTCAGCTCGCTGACGTTGCGGAATTTTGGGTTCAGCGGCGCAACAGACCTGTTCGTATTTGTCGGCGGCTATGCCGCGGCGGTCGTCTACGCGAAAATGATGCTGGAACGCGGCTTCGTGGTAGCGGCGACCCGCATTGTCAAGCGGACGTGGCAGCTTTACGCTGCCTATGTCGTGCTGTTCGTGATCTATGTCGAACTGATCGGCTACGTAGCAACGCAAACCGCCGCGCCCGAAATCATCGCCGAGTTCAACATCACCGGATTCATCGACCACCCGATCCGCACATTGATTCATGGCCTCCTGCTTCAGGCCAAGCCGCTCAACCTCGATGTGTTGCAGCTCTTCATCATCCTAATGGCATTCCTCCCAATCGTATTGTTCGGAATGCTCCGCTGGCCGCGCCTGACCATGGCGGGCTCGGTCGCGCTGTATTTGACGGCGCGTGGATTCGACTGGAACCTGTCCTCGTTCCCGGAGGGACGCTGGTATTTCAACCCGTTTTGCTGGCAATTGCTGTTCGTACTGGGCGCCTGGTTTGCGCTGGGCAGCAAAAGAGAGGCCGGCCTGATCCGCTCAAGTCAGGATACGCCGGCCGTGCGCATTGCCGCGCTACTCTATCTGCTGTTCGCGCTGACGATCACGTGGGCTGCACGACTGCCGGACCTGGCGGGAATCATCCCGGATTGCCTGCTCAGCGCCTTCCTGCCCAACGATAAGGAATATCTCGCCCCTTACCGAATACTCCATTTGCTAGCGCTTGCTTTCTTCTTCACCCTGATGGTGCCGGGAAACTGGCACGGATTTCGGTGGCGAGCCCTGCAGCCGGTTGTCAAGTGCGGGGAAGAGTGGCTTGCCGTGTTCTGCTCGGGCGTCTTTCTTTCCTTCGCGGCACATTTCGTGCTGATCACGGGCCCGAGTTCGCTCGCCATGCAGGTTCTTGTCAGCATCGCCGGAACCTTGGGAATGGCCGGCGTCGCCTATTACGCATCGTGGTCCAAGCGACAGGACAACAAATCCGTTCTCGGCGGCCGACCCACCCGGAGCGCTTTCGAGCAAACGTCCGCCCCGCATCCGGCGAGCGAAATGGAGGCCGTTTCGCGTGAAGAAAAAGCGTTGGAGCAAAAGGTCAAAGCCCCGGCCTGATCAATCAGCGTCAGGATCTTAGCCGTATATCTGCATGATCTCATCATTGGCGCGCTGGCGGTCCGCGTCCGTCGACCAAATTCCGTGCGCTGGTCG
Source organism: Bradyrhizobium sp. (assembly GCA_045811565.1). Lineage (GTDB taxonomy): Bacteria > Pseudomonadota > Alphaproteobacteria > Rhizobiales > Xanthobacteraceae > Bradyrhizobium. The sequence goes on along the minus strand of JBJMTR010000153.1, from coordinate 16,021 downwards.
ATTTTCTGATGGACGAATTGAGCAGCACGTCTGTCGACAAAGGCTCTCGGCCAAGACGAACCGTCTAGACCCGCTCGATGATAATCGCCGGCGCCATGCCCCCGGCGGCGCACATCGTCACCAGACCGCGCTTGAGATCGCGCCGCTCCAGTTCATCAAGGATCGTGCCGATCAGGATCGAACCGGTCGCGCCAATGGGATGACCGAGCGCGATCGAACCGCCGTTGACGTTGACCTTCTCCCGGTCAAGCTTGAGATCGCGAATGAATTTTTCCGCGACGACCGCAAACGCCTCGTTGATCTCGAACAGATCCATGTCGTCGAGCGTGAGGCCTGCCTTGGCCAGCACCTTGCGCGCCGCCGGCACCGGAGCGTTCAGCATCAAAGTGGGCGAGTCACCCATATTCGCCATCGCGACGACGCGGGCGCGCGGCTTTAGGCCGTGCGTCTTGGCGTAGCTCGGCGATGCCAAGAGAATCGCGGCGGAGCCATCGACCACGCCTGACGAATTGCCGGCGTGATGGATGAAGTTGATGTCGAGATCGGGATGTTTTTCCAAGATGAGGTTGCGATAGGTCGTGCCCTTGTCGTCGAGCGGATAGTCTGCCACCGACGCAAAGGCCGGCTTCAGAGCGGCGAGACCTTCGAGCGTGGTCTGCGGCCGCGGATATTCCTCGCGGTCGAGTGCGAGGCTGCTGTCCTCGCGATAAACCGGCACCAGGCTTTTATCGAAATGGCCGCCCTTGATGGCGGCCGCCGCCCGCTTCTGGCTATCGAGCCCGAATTCATCGACGTCCTGCCGCGTGATGCCTTCGAGCGTCGCGACTGCATCGGCGCAAACGCCCTGATGCGATTGCGGGTGCCGGGCGCGCAGGCGAAGGTTGCCGGCATCCATCATGAACGGCCCCTCGCCGCGGCGGCCTTCCATTGACATCATTTCGGTACCGCCGGCGATCACGAGATCCTCGGAGCCCGACATGATTGAGCTTGCCGCCATGTTGACGCTGGTGATGCCGGAACCGCAAAAACGATCCAGCGTGACGCCGCTGGCGCGGACGTCATAACCGGCGTCGAGCGCTGACATGCGGCCGAGATCGCCGCTCTGCGGGCCGCGCTGGGAACTGGTACCCCAGATAATGTCGTCGACGTCGGCGGTGTCGATGCCGGTGCGGTCCGCAAGCGCCCGCAACACCGTGGCGCCGAGTTGTTGTGGATGAATGCCCGACAGCGCCCCCTTGCCCGCCTTGCCGATGCCTCGCGGCGTCCTGCAGACATCGATGATCAGCGCGTCACCCATGGCGTCTTCCCTCGGTCTATTGATTGACGGCATTTGCAGCCCATCGAGGCGCAATGTCAATTCATCGGCGGACCGGGACAGCTCAAGAGGAGCCGCAGCCCTGCGGGAAAATCGGAAGGAGCGGATGATGGGGTTCGCCCCAGTCATCAGCCGCATGCGGCATATTCATCCGTTAGGGAGTTCATCCCAGAATTCGAGCACGGGAGCAGCGAGCGCATCCGGGCGATCTTCCGGAAAGAACAGTCTCGCATCTTCGACCTCCACCACGCGTTTGGCGCCCGGTATAGTATCCCTCAGCCAGTACGCCCACTTCTTGTCAAAGAAGATATCCTTCAGGCCCCATACGATCAGCGTTGGAACCTGTAGGGTTCTTAATGCGGAATGGACGGCCACGGTCTGTGCGTTGTCAAAGCCCAGCCAATAGCGCTGAAAGGCCTCGATGCGCTCTTGCGAGGACAACAACGGCTTCAGATAGAGCCGGATCACTTCGTCGGTCAGAACGCGGGGATCAGCGTAACTGCGAAAAAGCGGCACGGACCCACCTCTCATATAACGCTCACGTGCCAGATCAGGACGGTCGAGCACGGGCTGGAAGATGGACGCAAGCGTTCCCTTACTTGAGTGTTCCATAAGCGGGAGAACTTGCGGCGGCGGCCACCCGTCGTGGACATCGCAATTGGTCAAAACAAGCGATCCTAACCGGTTCGAATAGTGAGCGGCGAAGATCTGCGCGATGGCGCCACCGCTGTCGTTGGCAATCAGATCGACCTGTTCGATTCCAAGCGCGTCCAAGACTTCGGCAATCATATGCGCCTGAGCCGTGAACGAGACATCCTGCGACGGCCCGATTTCGGTGTAGCCGAGCCCCATCAGGTCGATGGCGATGCAACGCCGCCGATGCTGGACGCGGTCAATGATATGGCGCCAGTGGTATCCATTGAGCGGCACGCCGTGAACAAAGAGCGCAGTCGGTCCTTGCCCCTTTTCGAAATAGGCGATGCGCCCGGACTTGACGTTGGCAAAGCGGCGGCTGGCATGAAAGGTTGCAATGTCCATGGGCTTTACACCGCGCAAAGGATGCAATCCATGAAGCTTTTGCCCGGGCCGATCAAGCCGTAGCCGAGCCAGCCAGCGTTATCGAATTTGCGCTCGCTGCCGAGCGCCGCGAAGACGGCATCGTAGAATGCGCCCGATTTCTGGCCGTCGATCGCTCCGATAGTGATAAACCCAATCGTGCTCATAGCCACATGCCTCCGTTGCCGCGGAGGTCATTTAGGGCCAGTCAGCTCGGGCGCGCTGTCACGATCTTGCGCAATTCTGCAACGTGTGCGGCCGTTGCAATTCGACGAAGCGCGGCAGGGGTGTAACCGAAAAAGCTTCGGAACCGTGCTGTAAAGTGGCTGTGGCTCGAAAATCCGGCATTGAGCGCGATCGTCGTGAGGTCATCGCCACAGTCGAGGACAGCATCCAGCGTATGCGCCAAACGTTCGTGCAGGACATAGTCGTAGATAGACGTACCAACCATCTGACGAAATACATGGCAAAGGTGAAAAGGCGACAGGTTGGCGAGTTTCGCGAGCCGGGCGATGTTCCACTTGTCGGCCGGTGCAAGCGCCACTGCTTCCTTGACGCGCTCCAGAGCGCGCCTCCGCCGCACCACCGCGGAGCGCCGAGCCGGCACGCCATCCGTACGCATCGAACTCAAGGACATGTTCAGGAGATCGAGACCGAGCGCTTCGATCTCAAATTCATCCGCCTCGGCTCTTTGCAGTCGCGTCCACAGCAGATTGCGAAGCAACATAGCATTCGCCGGCAACAATCCGTGTAACGCGAACAGTTCACGGTTTACACGAGCGTCCATCTGCTCGGGTACCAAAGCCTCGCTGAACCGCAGGGTGAGTGCGCGATCGCCGATGGCGCCGGGAAAGCCGATACGATATGGCTTGTCCGCTGCAAACAATACGGCGTGGCTTGGTGTGCCGATGATGTGACGACCGGGTGCATCGTGCTTTGAAAAGAGGCCGCTGAGTGGCAACACGACGGCGTTCAAGCTCTGCCGCTCGACGTCGCCGCATGCGTCCGACACGGGATGACCTTCGAAGAAGCCGATCTTCAGCGTCTCACTTTCGAACAGCGTCTTGCGGATGACTTCCACGGGTTAATCCCCGGCATCTAATGGAGAACGCGGATATCGGATTAGCGGCACACTGGCGCACAAATGCGCCTGAGGTGCACCTCGATCGTAGCGATATGCCTTGCGGTTTCAACCAAAAGTTAATCTCGAATCCTGGCTAGCGCCAGGAGTTTCTCCGCCGCTCGCAAATGCGGCTTGTCGATCATCCTACCGTCGATCTTCACCACGCCGGACGTCGGATTGTCGTTGAAGGCTTTGACGATCCTCTCGGACCAGGCGATCTCCTCATCCGTCGGCATGAAAGCGGCGTTGACGACATCGACATGCTTGGGGTGGATCACCGCTTTTGCCAAAAAACCATCCTGACGCGCGGCAATCGACTCTTCGCGCAGCGCGTCGAGATCGTTGATGTCGGTGGCGATGGTATCGATGGCAACGACACCGGCGGCAGCCGCGCTGATCAGGCAGAGATCGCGCGCCAGCAGGAAGGGTCCGTGAAAGCGGCCCGCGGTGCGGTTGCGTGACGCGCCGAGCGACGCCGCGAGATCTTCCGCGCCCCACATCATGCCCCACAGGCGCGGGCTCATATTCTCGAAGTCGAGCAGTTTCAATATCGCGCGCGCTGTCTCAGTCGCGACGGTGACGATCCGTGTCGTGCCGTTTTCTATATTTGACGCCGCTTCGAACGCATCAAGATACAACGATAGCCTATTGACGTCAGTCGCTCCGGCACATTTCGGCAGCACGATGCCGTCGGGCCGTCCAGGCATTACGGCCGCGAGATCACCCAGCGTCAGGTTCGTGTCGAGCGCATTGACGCGGATATAGAGTTTCTGGTTGGGATTGCGTGTATCGAGCATGTCGCGCGCGGTACGGCGCGCTCCAACCTTCTCCTCCGGCGCGATCGAATCCTCGAGATCGAGGATCAGCGCGTCGGCTGCGGTCTTCTTTGCGCTTTCGAACTTGCGGAGGCTGTCGGCCGGAACGAACAGGAATGATCGCATCGCCTTACGCTTTCGGCTTGCAATGCATCAGGCCGGTCCGCCGACAGTTCGCGACGACCTCGCCTCGCTGATTGGTCATGCTGTGCTCGAACTCGACAAGCCCCTGTGTCGGGCGCGACTTGCTTTCACGCTTTGAAATGATCTTGGTGTGGGCTCTCAGCGTGTCGCCATGAAAGACGGGCTTTGGAAACTTGACATCGGTCATGCCCAAATTGCCGACCGTCGTGCCAAGCGTGGTGTCGTAGACGCTCATCCCGATCATTATTCCGAGCGTATAGAGGCTATTGAACAACCGCTGGCCGTATTCGGTTTTTTCTGCAAAATGAGCGTCAATGTGCAGCGGCTGCGGATTCATCGTCAGCAGGCTGAACATCGTATTATCCATCTCGGTGACGGTCCTGGAGAACTCATGATGAAACTCCTGACCGACCTCGAACTCCTCGAAATATAACCCTGCCATCAGCATCCCCGATAGTTTGGCGTCCGCTTCTCCACGAACGCATTCAGTCCTTCCTGACAATCTTCCGTTGTCGCGACGAGAGCAAAGCTCTCGGCAGCGTTTTCGACGGCACGACGATAATCGGCATCGACCGCCCGCATGAAGGCATCGCGGCCGATTTTCATGACGATCGGTGATTTGGCGGCGAGCTTCCGGGCGATATCGCGGGCACGATCGAGCGCGGTTCCCTTTGGAACGACTTCGCTCAGCAGCCCCATTCGAAATGCGGTCGCGGCATCGAATGGTTCGCCGAGAAACAATGGACCAAAAGCCTGGTGCTTTCCGACCAGCCGCGGCAATTGCACGAAGTGCAGCGCCGGAATCAGACCCACATCGATCTCGGGATAGCCGAATGTCGAGGCGTCGCCGGCGATGATCATGTCGCAGGATATTGCGATGGTCATGCCGCCTGCCCGCGCCGCACCATCGATCGCCGCGATAGTCGGCTTGCCCATCCGGTACTGCAGGTCATTGAGCGCGAAATACAGGCGCTCGAGAAATCTCTTGGTTTCGATCCCCGGTCTGCCGCGCACGATGTCGAGATCGAGGCCGGCACAAAACACCTTGTGTGCGCTGCCGACGATGACCGCGCGTACCGCCTCGTCATCCCTCGCCTTCTGTAATGCCGCCAGCAACGCGTCGATCAAAGGCATGCTGAGCGCATTGACTGGCGAGCGATCGAGCATGATCTCGGCGACCGTCTCCGAGACGGAATAGTGAACGAGTTCAGCACTCACGATGCGTCACCTCCATTTGCCTTGGCCTGACGGACAGCGCCAGTCTGGATCAATTCATCGATGGCGGTGCGATCTAGACCCGCTTCCGAGAGAACCGCGTAACTATCCTGCCCGATGTCCGGAGCGGGACATAGCTCGTCTTCGGAGAAGCCGGCAATGCCAGGCGTGCGCGGGGTGTAGACGAGACCAACGCCGGGAGTGTCCTGACAAACCGCCGCTTTGGTCGCCTCGACATGGATATTACGCAGCCATTCCCCGGGATTAAGGATTCGTTCCGCGATGATGTCAGCTGCATGCAATCGCTTAAGCCAGGTTTCCGTCGGTTGCGTCAATAAAATCTCGCGCATCTGCGGGATCAACGCATCCGCAAAGTCGGCGCGCTTGGCAAAATCGGCGAAGCGCGGATCGACTGCGAGATCGTCGCGCTCAATGGCCGCACACAGCCGTTTGTACTGCGGCTCGTTCACGAGCGTAACCATCATCCAGCCATCGCGGGTTTGATACGAACCAGCCGGAACATTCAGGGCCCGCGGGGCGCCACCCTCCAGAATATGCTCGGCGACCTTGTGGCCGAGCAAGGCGGCGGTCGATTGCGATAGATTGACGTCGATCCAGCGGCCAGTGCCGACGGTTGCGCGCGCGAACAAGGTGGTGGCGATGGCCTGGAAGGCGTAGACGCCGGTGACGACGTCTGAAATTGTCGTGCCGACCCGATGCGGCGTGCCGTCGTTGCCGATGTTGATCGACACGAGGCCCGAAAACGCCTGTGCAACGGAATCCGATCCCGGACGCTTCGCATAGGGGCCGCTCTGGCCGAAGCCGCTGACCGAAAGATAGATAAGCCCGGGGTTATCGCGCGCCAGGCTTTCGTAGCCGATGCCGAGCCGGGCGGCGACGCCCGGCCGAAAACCTTCGATCAGGATGTCGCAATCCCTCGCCAGCCGTTGCGCGATCGCGATGCCCTGCTCATGCTTCAGATCAAGGCACAGGCTGCGCTTGCCGCGGTTATAGACCGCGGACAGCGTCGTGTGATTCCCATAAGTAGTTCCGAGATAGCGCGACCAGTCGCCCTCGGGTGGCTCGACCTTGACAACATCCGCTCCATAGACGCCCAGCAGCATCGCGCAATAGGGCGAGGCGATGCCCTGCCCGAAGTCGAGCACGCGCAAGCCGCGATACGGCGCCTCATGCGTCGGCGATAGCTTCCGTTCAACTGGCATCTATTCCCCCGGACCTTCAACCGAAAGCTACAGCGCCAGATAGCGCTGACGAATGTCGTCATTGGCTTTCAGCTCATCGATCCCGGATGTGTAGACGATCTGGCCCTTGTCGATAACCGTCGCGTGGCTCGCAAGGCCAAGGCAAAAATGCATGTTCTGTTCAGCGATCAATACCGTCGCTCCGGTGCCGCGGAGTTGCCGCAGCAGTTCGCCGATCCGCTGCACAATGATCGGCGCCAGCCCCTCGCTGGGTTCATCCAATAGCAGTAGCGCCGGATTACCCATGAGCGTGCGCGCGATCGCCAGCATCTGCTGTTCGCCGCCCGACAGCCTTCCCGCGATCCGGTAGCGGAGCGGCTCCAGCAGCGGAAATACGTCATAGATGCGCCGGATCGACCATTCGTCCTCACCATTCGGACCCTTCTTCTGGCCGATGACGAGGTTGTCCTCCACCGTATGCTCCGGAAAGATCTGGCGATCCTCCGGGACAAAGCCGAGACCGGCGCGGGCGATGTGATGCGGCCTCATTCCCGATACCACCTTGCCGCGCAAGGTTACTCTCCCGCGTCGCGCCGGGGCCAGGCCCATGATCGCCTTCATGGTGGTGGATTTGCCGGCGCCGTTGCGGCCGAGCAGCGCCATGGTCTCGCCCTGCCGTACCGACAAGCCGACGCCAAACAGAATCTGGCTGGTGCCATAATAGACGTCGAGATCCTGGACCTGCACGACCGGCTGCGCAGTCATATTGCGGCCTCGCCGTGATGTTCGGTGCCGAGATACGCCTCGATGACGGACTCATTCCGCCTGATCGCGTCAGGCGTGCCGGTGGCAAGAATCCGGCCATAGCACAGCACCACGATCTCGGGTGCGATCTTGAACACGATGTCCATATCGTGCTCGATGAACACCACCGTGATCTTCTGCGTCTCCCAGAGTTCGCGGACCTTGTCGATCATGCGCCACCGCTCTTCGGTGCCCATGCCGGCGGTGGGTTCGTCCAGCAGCAGCACCTTGGGATCAAGTACCAGCGCTAATGCGATGTCGAGCAGCTTTTGGTCGCCATGCGACAGCGTCGCCGCCGTCCGGCTGCGCTTGCCGGCAAGCCCGAGCAAGTCCATCGCGTGCTCGGCGCGGTCGCGGGTCTCGGCGAGCGGGAAACGCCGGTGAAGCACGCTGGCGCGGCGCTGGTCGGCGCAAACCGCCGCCAGCATGGTCTCCTGCACCGTAAGCGACGGAAAGATACTCGCGACCTGGAACGCCCGGCCAATGCCATGGCGCACGATCTCGGGCGGCGAGAGTCCGGCCATATCGACGCCGTTGAGCAGGATCTGACCGGACTCCGGCTTCAGCGCGCCCGTGATCAGGTTGAAGAACGTGCTTTTTCCCGCCCCGTTCGGTCCGATGACGGCCGTGAGCGAGCCGTCGGCAAAATCGAGCGTGACATTGTCGGTCGCCTTGACGCCGCCAAAGGACTTCGAGAGTCCGCGGATCTGCAGCATGATTAGCCGCGCTCCTTCGCCTCGTCGCGGCGCTGCGCGTACCATTCCACCACAAAGTCCATCAGCCCTTTGCGCAGACCGATAGCGAAGAACAGGATCACGATGCCGAGCACGATGCCGTAATATTCCGTCAGGCGGGTGACGGTGTCATTGAGGATCAGCAGCAACACGGTGCCGACCATTGGCCCCAGGAAGGTCGTGACACCGCCAAGCATATTGATGAAGATGCCCTCACCGGAAATTGTCCAATAGGCGAATTCGGGATAGGCACCCGACACGAACAGCGCCATGACGATGCCGCCGGTCGAGGCGAACAGCGCCGCCAGCACGAAGATCGTCAGCCTGGCACGCCAGACGTCGATACCGATGAAGCTCGCGCGCGCCGCGTTATCGCGGATCATGCGCAGGGTATAGCCGAACGGCGATTGCGCGATCTGGCGCATCAGCAAAAGCCCGATCACCAGCAATGCGCAGCTTGTGACGTACAAATGCACATGGTTCGACAGGTCGATACCGAGAAATACCGGGCGCGGGATGCCGCCGCGCAAGCCCTGATCGCCGCCCGTAAACGAGGACCAGGACAGGATCGTGCTGTGGATCAGCATCTGGAACGCGAGTGTGACGAATGCAAAATAGATTTCCTTCAGCCGGACGCAGATCGCACCAATGACCGTCGCAACAAAGGCCGTGATCAGCAGGGTCGCGATGAAGGCGACCGGAATCGGCAATCCCGTACGCTGCATGATCAGCCCAAAACCATAGGCGCCAAGCCCGAAGAACATGCCATGTCCGAAGGAAATCATGCCGGTGTAGCCCACCAGCAGATTGAGCGAGGTGGCGAACAGGCCAAAAGCCGAGCAGCGGATCACGAAGTCGAGCAGCGCCTTGCTGCCGAAGAACACCGGCAGGATCGCCAGTACCGCGAAGGCCGCCAGGGCAATCAGCAAGTCGACATAGCGTGAACGCTGCGATCCGACCTCGCTACGCGGCGCGCTAAGGGTCTCACTGGTCCGTTCGGCCTGCAGCGCGGTCATGCCACCTCCTTGCCGAACAGGCCAGTGGGCCGGGAGACCAACACGATGACCATGAACAGGTACATCAGTCCTTCGGTAAACAGCGGGAACCCAAGCGATCCGAAGGAGCGGATCAATCCAATCAGAAGCGCGCCGATTAGCGCGCCGAGGATCGAGCCCATGCCGCCGATCACCGTGACGATGAAGGATTCGATCAGGACCGAAAACCCCATGCCAGGCGTCAGTGAGCGCACAGGTGCCGCGAGCGCGCCGGCGAGTCCTGCCAGCATGCCGCCGAGCGCGAACACGCCGCCATAGATCAACCCGGTATTGGTGCCGAGCGCAGATACCATGCCCGGATTATGCGCGGCCGCCCGGATCACCTTGCCGATCCTGGTGCCGGCGAGGCCGAGCCCGAGAACGGCGGCGGCAGCAAGCGCTACGCCGATCAGGAGCAAATAATACGGCGGCACCACGCCGCCAGCAATGAACAGCGGCGCCACCTGGAATGCCTCGGGCATGCCCATCGACTTGAATTCCGGTCCCCACACCATCCGCACGACGTCATCGAAGATCAGGACAAAGGCGTAGCAGACCAGAAGCTGCATCAGCACGTCGGCGCCATAGACGCGGCTCATGAAGACGCGCTCGAAGATCAGCCCGAGGAGCGCGGTTCCGGCAGCGCCGCACAACATCGCCAGCGCGAAGCTGCCCGAGGCCTGATAGGCCGTCATCGCGAAATATGCGCCGAACATGTAGAAGGCGCCGTGGCTGAAGTTCACGACCTTGAGCACGCCGAAGATCAGCGTCAGGCCGACCGCGACCAGGAACAGCAGCATGCCGATGATGAGGCCGCTGGTGGTTTGCGTCACCAGACAGGAAGAGTTGACAAAACAGCCGGCAAGCGCGTCGAGGTCCAAAGCAAGATTTCCATTACGGCGCGCCGCAACGACCGGCGCGCAAAAAATTCAGCAATAAGCGGAGGGCCTGCGCCGCCTCCGCTATCTCCGATCCATCAGGCGTAGCCTTTGCTCTTCTTCCACTCGGCTTCGAGTTCGAGAATCGTCTTCCAGTCGCCCGCCTTGACCTCCGGCACGTAGGGCTCTTGCGGGATCGTGGTGCCCCAGCCGATCGCGTAGCCGATCAGGGTCTGATCCTCGCCCCGCATCGTCACCGTGCCATCGGCACCGAACGGAGATTTGATCCTCAGCCCGCGCATCGTCTCAGCAATCTTCTTGCCGTCAGCGGAATTGGCTTTCTTCGATGCTTCGGCAATCAGCATGATAGCGGTCGCATTCTCCCATGACCAGTTGGTCGGATATTCGTTATATTTGGCCTTGTAGGCATCGCCCCAGGCGGCATTCTCCGGGGTTGCCGGGAATGTCTTGATGTAGCGGTTGCCGGAGTGGATGCCCTTCGGCAGGTTCTTCACCACCGTGAGCGCGGTATAATCAGCCATATTGACGGCAAACACTTCCATCTGGCTGAACAACGCGTAGATGTTGGCCTGGTCGATATAGGACGTGAGGTCGCCGCCCCACAGGCAGGAATACAGCGCCTGCGGTTTAGCCTGCAGGATTTTTGTCACGACCTCGGTGTAGTCGGGCTGGAACAGTTTTGGCCAGGACTCGCTGATGATCTCGACATCGGGCGCAAATCGCTTCAGGTAAAGCGTGAACTCGCCCGTGGTATCACGGCCGTAGGCGTAGTCGGGCGAACATGTTGCCCACTTCTTCAGGCCCTTCGCTTTCGCGATCGACGCCGCATAGCTGCCGCCGACAATCGAGTCATGCACGCCCTGGCGCGCGGTGCGGAATGCGTTTGGGATGTGCTGCTTCGGATCGGCGGTAAGCGCCGAGGTTTCCGAATTGGTATGAATGCAGAACACGCCGAGATCGCGCGCGACTTCATGCACCGCGAATGCGCCCGAGGACGCTTCGGCATCGATCAGGAGCTCGCAGCCGTCGGTGTTGACCAGTTCGCGCGCGACGCGGGCGGCTTCCTGCGGCTGGCCCTTGGAATCGCGGATCACCATCTCGATTTGCCGGCCGGCGAGGCCGCCCGCGGCGTTCACCTTCTCGACTTCCAGCATCACGGCATTGCGCGACGAGGTTCCGAGCTGCGCCACGCGGCCGGACAGGATGGTCGGCATGCCGACCTTAACGGTTTTGGCTTGCGCGCGCGCCACCCATGGCGTCGCGAACGTCACTGCGCCGGCGCCCATCAGCGCCAAAGTCGAGCGGCGGCTGATGCCCGGTTTACGGGTTCTCTTCATTTTCCCCTCCCTGTCGGGTTGGCGTTCCCTGAATTCCCTGGCCGGAGATCATCCCGTCTCCATACGACGGAGGATTTCAGAGCAAAGGGGGTGACGTCAAGCCAAAGATGAATTACGAGTCATAATTCATCTGGAGACAAAACCAGGCCGGAACCGGCCCTTTGAGCGGCGAATGATCAATCTGTCGAGCTTCATCGCATTTCACGCCAGGCGGACCCCGGACCGCTGTGCGCTGAAATACCGCGGCGAGGACATCTCCTACGCGAACTTCGACGCGCGCATCCGCAAGGTCGGCGGGTGGCTCGCCTCGCGCGGGATCGGCGCCGGCGATGTCGTCGCGGTGCTGATGGAGAACAGCACGGCTTTCCTTGAGCTGGTTTTCGCGACCAGCCATATCGGCGCGGTGCTTCTGCCGATCAACTTTCGGCTCTCAGCCGACGAGGTCGGGTACATCGTCGGCAATTCCGGCGCGCGCATTTTGATTGCGGATCAAGACCGCGCAGCCGTTGCGGCTGGCGGCGCGCCGGTCGTCCTGCTCGACGAGACCGCGCAATCCAGCGCTACGCAGCTTGCACCGGATGCCTTGCCCGCCCCGATGCACCCAGTGCAGCCGCGCGATCTCATGCGGCTGATGTACACATCCGGCACGACCGATCGCCCCAAGGGCGTCATGCTCACCTATGAGAACATCTACTGGAAATCAGCCGATCAGACGCTGGTGCTGGGCCTGAACGCGAACACGCGGCTACTGGTGGTCGGGCCGCTATACCACGTCGGCGCGCTCGATCTCCCGGGGATTGCGGTGCTGTGGCATGGCGGCATGCTGTCCATCCACCGCAATTTCGAGCCGGAGCAGGCGCTGGCTGCGATCGAGGCGGAGAAGCTGAACGCGGCGTGGTTCGCGCCCGTAATGACAACTGCGATCCTCACCTGCCCCACCCGCGACCGCTACGACGTCTCGAGCCTCAAATGGGCGATTGGTGGCGGCGAAAAAACGCCGGAGGTGCGCATCCGCGCCTTCTCCGATTACTTCCAGAACGCGCGTTACATCGACGCCTATGGCCTGACCGAAACCTGCGGCGGCGATACGTTTATGGAAGCCGGCCGCGAGCTAGAGAAGATCGGATCGACCGGCCGCGCCACTGCCCATGTCGAGATGGAGATCCGCGACGATCGAGGCAGTCGCCTTCCTCCCGGCGAAAATGGCGAAATCTGCCTGCGCGGACCGAAGGTCACGCAGGGATATTGGAGGGACCCGGAGAAAACCGCGGCGGCCTTCTTCGGCGACTGGTTTCGCAGCGGCGACATCGGCTATCTCGATGAAGACGGTTTTCTTTATCTCACGGACCGCAAGAAGGACATGATCATCTCCGGCGGCGAGAACATCGCCTCCTCGGAAGTGGAGCGTGTCATTTATGAAATGCCAGAGGTGCGCGAGGTCGCCGTCATCGGCATGCCCGACGAGCGCTGGGGCGAAAAGCCGGTGGCGATCGTGGTGCTGGCCGATAACGCCGCTCTGAAACTGGCTGACCTGACCAACCACTGCCGCGCGCGGCTCGCCGGCTTCAAGGTACCAAAGCAACTGATCATCCGCGACAGCCTGCCGCGTAACCCCTCAGGCAAAGTGCTCAAGCGCGTGCTGCGCGCCGAACTGGAAGCCACTCTATGACGCAAGCACCGGAAGCTACATCGGGCAAAGTGACGAAACTCAATCGCACCGAGCGCAACGCATGGACCAAGCGCAAAATATTCGACGCCGCGACCAAGATCGTCGGAAAATATGGCTATGCGGAAGCTTCGGTGGCCCGCATCACCGAGGAAGCCGGCGTTGCGCAGGGCACGTTCTACAATCACTTCGAAAATCGCCAGGAACTGCTCGATCAGTTGCTGCCGAAAATCGGCATCGACATGGTCCACTTCATCCGTGAGCGTACCGGGACCGCGCACGCGGCACTGCAGGAAATCGAGCGTTTTGGTGCCTTCTTCGATTTCATCCGCGAGGTGCCGGAATTTTTGCGCATCCTCAACGAGGCCGAGCATTTCGCGCCGATCGGCTACCAGAAACATCTCGACAATATCTCGACCGCCTATGTCCGCATTCTTCGGCGTGCCCGCCATGCCGGTGCGATCGACGATTTCAGCGACGAAGAGTTCGAAGCCATAGTCCACATACTGATGGGGGCGCGCGGCTATCTCAGCCGTCGTTATTCCTACTCCGGCGGCGCCGTTGTCGCCGTGCCGGACCATGTCATCTCGGCCTATCAGAAGCTGATTACGCGTGGGCTGTTCAGTGCACCCGATAAGGGCAACGGCCCATGACCGCTGACGGCATTGTTCTTGTCACCGGCGGCAGCCGCGGCATTGGCGCCGCGACCGCGACGCTGCTCGCCAATCAAGGCCGGCGCGTCGTGATCGTCGATATTACACCAGAACCGCTTGCGGACACGCGGACGGTCCTGTGGCCTGCCCCGTTCGACGTCGCGAGCGAAGGCGCTGTCGTCAGCGGCGTCGCCGATATCGAGACCGCCCATGGCCCGATCATCGGCCTCGTCAACGCAGCCGGCGTGTTCGGCAAGATGCACAGGATCGAACGCGTGCGAATGGAGCAATGGGACCGCGAGGTCACCATCGATCTTCGCGGCACGTTTCTCGTCGCCCGCAGTGTCGGCGAACGGATGGCCAAACGTCGCCAGGGCGCCATCGTCAATGTCGCGTCAGTCGCGGGCATGACCTCCGGCCCCATCCACGCCTATACCGCGGCAAAAGCCGGCGTCATCCAGATTACGCAGACGCTTGCGGCCGAATGGGGCCGAACCGGCGTGCGGGTCAACGCCGTGTCGCCGGGTTTCACGCGCACCGCTGCGCTCGAAACCGGCATCGCCTCGGGCGCCCTGAACGAGGATTTGCTCGCGCGTCCCACGGCGATGAACCGGCTGGTCGAGCCGATTGAGGTGGCACAGGCGATCGCATGGCTGCTCTCGCCGATGAGCAGCGGTATCACCGGCATCAATCTGCCGGTCGATGCCGGATTTATCGCAGGGAGTACCTGGGCGGCCTATGGCGGCTTGCCAGAAGCGCCGGGAACGCAAGAGGACCATCATGAATATCGAGATGCCGCGCAACAAGCTTGACCTGTCATCGGCCATCGCTGAGGGCGATATCCGCGTGTTGCTGATGGTGCTGGTCCACATGACCGGCGATGAGCGCTGGCTGGAGCCGCCTTACAAGCCAAAGCGTGACATCCGCCTGATTCCTGATCCCGACGCCGGCGTGCCCCGGGAGATTCAGGACGAAATCCGCGCCGCCATCCTGAAACTGTTCGCGAACGGAGAGCCCAAGCCTGCCATTACCGACCCCGGCAATGAATTGATCCTGAAGATGATGCGAACCACGCTCGGCGAAAACGTCGCGCCGGAATATGCGCCGCTGATGCGCGAGGAGATGGGTTTTATTCCGCGAGACGCGCGCTGGAGCAAACGTCCGTCCGACAATAAGCTCGCGCAACAGCATGCGCTGATCGTCGGCGCCGGCGTCTGCGCCATCGCGCTGGGCGTCGCACTCGGCCGGTTGGGTATTCCCTACACCATCGTCGAAAAGAACGACGAACTCGGCGGCACCTGGTACGTCAACCGGTATCCCGGCTGCGGCGTGGATACGCCGAACCATTCCTATTCCTTCTCCTTCGGACGGCGAAATCGTTGGACACGCTATTTCGCGCAGCGTCAGGAGCTGCTCGACTATCTCAAGAAGGTCGCGCTCGAATACGACATTCGAAAGCACATCCGTCTCAGTACCGAACTGACGTCATCACGCTGGGATGAGAACAAGCGGCGCTGGATCTCGATCTTGAAGACCAGGGCCGGCGAGGAGACGTTCGAATCGACCACGCTGGTCAGCGCAATCGGTCAGCTCAACGATCCCTCACCGGCGCATTTCAAGGGCGAGGAAGAGTTCAAGGGCCGGACGTTGCACTCTGCCCTGTGGTCAGACGACATCAAGTTCGACGGCAAGCGTGTCGCTGTGATCGGCACCGGCGCTACCGCTATGCAGCTCGTGCCGGCGATCGCCGACCGCGTCGCGTCGGTTGCGGTCTATCAGCGCACGGCGCAATGGGCGCGGCCGGTCGCGGGCTATTCCGATCCCATTACCGAAGGCGCGCAATGGCTCCTCGCGCATCTGCCGTTTTACGTGCAGTGGTACCGCTTCAACATGTTCTGGCGCTATGGCGACGGGCTGCTTCCTTTCCTGCGCAAGGACCCAAATTGGCCGTTCCCCGATCGCGCCGTCAACAAGGGCAACGACCGGCATCGCGAGGAACTGACCAACTTCATCCTCTCCGAGCT
>JBJMTR010000152.1:0-4344 GCA_045811565.1 Bradyrhizobium sp. | reverse complement strand
CGGCCCCGGATTGCGCGGAGCCTGTCATCGGGCGCGCATTCGCGCGACCCGTTGGCTTCATCCGGGCTACGATTGCATTAGGCCTCCTCCAATTCATCGTGAACGGGATAATCCGTGTAGCCCGCCGCTTCGCCGCCATAAAACGTCGCGCGGTTATAGGGCGTCAGCCTGTATCCGCGTTGCAACCGGCGCGGCAGGTCCGGGTTGGAGATGAAGATGCGGCCGAACGCGACCACGTCGGCATGGCCTGCGGCGATCGCCGCATTCGCCGTCTCGCCGGTAAAGCCGCCGGCCGTGATCAGCTTGCCGCTCCAGATCGGCCGGAACAGCACCATCGCCGAAGGCACGTTCTGGTGATTGACCTCGGCACGGCCCGCGCCGCTCGAGCGCGGCTCGATGAAATGCAGATAGGCCAGGCCAAGCGGATCGAGTGACTTGATGGCGTGGGTGTAGAGCGGCATCGGGTCGGCCTCGCCGCTGCCATTGGCAATCCCATACGGCGACAGCCGCACGCCGACGCGGTCGGCGCCCCACACTTCGATCGCGGCTTGCGTCACTTCGACGAGGAAGCGCACGCGGTTCTCGATTGAACCGCCATATTGATCGGTGCGCAAATTCGACTTCGACTGCAGGAATTGCTCGATCAGATAGCCGTTGGCGCCGTGGATTTCGACGCCGTCGAAGCCGGCCTCCAGCGCGTTCTTGGCGGCCTGCCGATAGGCATCGATCGCGCCGGGGATTTCGTTGGTCTCGAGCGCACGCGGCGTCTCGTAGTCCACCACCTTGCCGTCAGCCGTCATCGTCTTGAACTCGGCCGCAATCGGCACCGCCGATGGCGCGACCGGCAGCGCGCCGCCGGGCTGGAACGAGGAATGCGAGACGCGCCCGACATGCCAGAGCTGGAGGAAGATGAATGCGCCCTTGGCGTGAACGGCATCGACGACCTTTCGCCAGCCGGCAATCTGCCGCTCCGAATAGATGCCCGGTACGCCGGGGCTTCCAAAACCCGTCGCCACCACCGGAGACGCCTCAGCGATGATCAATCCGCCCGGCGTCGCGCGCTGGGCGTAATATTCGGCGTTCAGCGGCCGCGGTGAAAGGCTCGGCTTCTCGGCCCGCATCCGCGTCAAGGGTGCCATCACGAGGCGATGCTTGAGGTGATACGGACCGATCTGCAGCGGTGAAAACAACGACGGGAAATGCATGTCTGCTCCAAAACTCTTGATGCTGTGGTCGCGACGTAATCGCGAGCGGATAACAAAACAATGGGAGCAGCGAGGAAGATCGCCACTCCCGATGCAGGATTGATGCGCCTTTAGCCCGTCCTGATCCAGACCGCCTTGACATTGAGACGGCGCGTGATCGGAAATGCCTGTGTCACAGCCATGTTTGCACTCCCTTGACGTCGATCGATCTTGGAATCTCTATTGGCCAGGAATTTACCGCGATGATACCAAACCGTAAAGCACGCCTGGCGTTGCATAATCGCACCGGACGAAGACCTCCCATGCCGTATCGTGCGTGACGGTGAGGGCGTATTGTCCTAGTGAACACGCACCATCCATTCTTCCGGAGAAAGTTCCGTGCCCCACGCCGCCATGTCTCCCCATAGTGTAGCCGTCATCACCGGCGGCGCATCCGGTATCGGGCTCGCCGCCGCGATGAGGTTCGCCGCGCTTGGCATGAAAGTGTGCATTGCGGATATCGGCGCCGACCGTCTCAAAGAGGCTGAAGCAAAACTATCGTCCGTCGCACCCAGCGGCGGCGCCAACATCATGACGGCTTCCGTCGACGTCAGCCGGTTCGATGAAGTTGCAGGACTGGAAGCCGCCGTGCAGAAGCGGTTCGGCGGAACCGACATCCTGATGAACAACGCCGGCATTCAGCCGGGCAGCAAGATGTTCGGTCCGATCGAGAACTGGCAGCGCATTCTCGGCGTCAATCTGTGGGGCGTCATCCACGGATCGCAAGTGTTCGCGCCGCACATGATAGAGCGTGGACGGCCGGGCCTGATCATCAACACCGGGTCAAAACAAGGCATCACCACGCCGCCCGGCGATCCCGCGTACAATGTGTCCAAGGCAAGCGTGAAGGCCTTTACCGAAGCGCTGCAACACGAACTGCGCAATGCGCCCGGCAGCCAGATCAGCGCGCATTTGCTGATCCCCGGCTTCGTCTTCACCGCCTTGACAGCGCGCGGCCGCACCGAAAAGCCGCCTGGCGCCTGGACGCCCGAGCAGACCATCGACTTCATGATCGAACGGATCTCCGCCGGCGATTTCTATATCCTCTGTCCGGACGACGACGTGCCGCGGCAACTCGACGAGCGGCGCATCCTGTGGGCCGCCGGCGACATCGTCGAAAACCGCCCCGCGCTGTCGCGCTGGCATCCAGATTATGCCGAAGTTTTTGCGGCGTTTGTGAAGCGCTCATAGTTGCCGTCGTAGCCCGCGCTTCTCGATTCGATCGCTGACGGCTCCGGGATACTGGATGACCAGCATGCGCGGGTGATGATGACCGGCGTGGACGCGTTCGTGATCAATGAATTGCTTCGGATTCAGTTTTCAAACAGCTACTGCCAGGAGCACTCGTCATTGCTTTCCGGCTTCGCCAAAGTTTCGCCGGCCAAACACTGGAACGCCCGCCGAAGCGTTGGCGTAGCCGGGACCCGGCACCTGGATGGTGCCGCCCGCGCACGGATATTTACAGGGTCCCTTGCGCGTGCCCGCATTGCTTGCAGACGAACTTGACGCGGGACACGCCCTTGGCGGCCTGGACGCGGTTGGGCGCGCCGCATTTGCCGCAAACCGCCTCGATGCGGGTGTTGCCCTGTTTGACGATGATACGCTTCTTTTCCATCGTCTCGCGGATCAGGCGCTCGGCTTCTTCGCGCATCGACTGCTTCGACATTTCCGTTTTACCTGTCGTGAGGAGATCGACGAAGCAGTCCTATATAGCACGCATCTGGATATTTGCGAGCGACCGTCTTCAAGTCTCCAGCGGATTAGAGACAAACCCGCCGAAACTTGCTTAAGTATAAAAAAACAGATTGCGGGAGGTCGTGTGGCAACTGGCGGGCTTAACGCCGCGACTGAGACTCACGAGTGCGATGCGCTGGTGGTCGGCTCCGGCGCAGGCGGCATGTCGGCGGCGGTGACGGCCGGGCATCACGGGCTCAGCGTCCTGATTGTCGAGAAGGAGCCGCGGTTTGGCGGCACCACCGCGCGCTCCGGCGGGTGGCTGTGGATTCCCGGCACCTCGCTGGCGCGCGCCTGGGGCATAATCGAAAGCCCCGATCAGGCGCGCACCTATTTGCGCCACGAGGCCGGCAATAGTTTTGACGCGGCGCGTGTCGATGCTTTTCTTTCAGCGGGTCCCGAGGCGGTCGATTTCTTCGCCGCCAACACAGCGGTGCGTTTCGACATGCCACTGACCTTTCCGGACTATCACGCCGAGGCACCCGGCGGCGCGCAAGGCGGCCGCTCGATGGTAACGCGGCCGTTCGACGGAAAAGAGCTTGGTCCCCGCCTCAAGGATCTCGGCGCACCGCTGCCGGAGCTCACAGTGTTCGGCATGATGCTGGGCTCCGGCAAGGAAATCATTCACTTCATGCGCGCGACGAAATCGCTGACCTCGGCGCTCTATGTCGCCAAGCGCCTGTCCAAACACTTCATGGATGTGATGCGCTACGGACGCGGCATGACGCTCACCAACGGCAATGCGCTGGCCGGCCGTTTGGCGAAATCAGCATTCGATCTGAACATCCCACTGTGGCTGTCGTCACCGGTCCGCGAATTGATCGTCGAGAACGGCGCGGTGCGCGGTGCCATGGTCGAACGCGAGGGGCGCCCGGTTCGCGTCACTGCGCGGCGCGGCGTGATCCTCGCCTGCGGCGGCTTTCCGCATGATGTCGCACGCCGTAAACAACTGTTTGCACACGCACCGACCGGCAATGAGCACTGGTCGCCCGGCCCTACGGGCAATACCGGCGATGGTCTGCGGCTGGCGGAATCTGCCGGCGGACGCGTCGAGGACACCTTGCCGAATGCCGCCGCCTGGGTGCCCGTCTCGATTGCAGAGCGCAAGGACGGCAGCAAGGGCGTGATGCCGCATTTCATCGATCGCGCCAAGCCCGGCGTGATCGCGGTGACGCGCGAAGGCAGGCGCTTCGCGAATGAGGGAAATTCCTACCATGACTTCGTGCAGGAGATGGTGAAGGCAGCAAAGCCCGGCGAGGAGATCGCGGCCTTCCTGATTTGCGATCACAGGAGTTTGCGGAAATACGGCCTCGGCTGCGTGCCGCCATTCCCGATGCCGCTTCGCCATCACTTAAGCAGCGGCTAT
>JBJMTR010000151.1:0-3207 GCA_045811565.1 Bradyrhizobium sp. | reverse complement strand
AGAACATCGAGCGCGGGCCGGGCCGCCACGGAATCTCAAACGCATTCTTTCTCTACATCCGCGATCCCGACGGTCATCGCCTCGAGCTTTACACGAGCGATTACTTCACCGGGGATCACGACCACGAGCCGATGCGCTGGTCGTTGAAAGATCCGCGGCGGCAAACGCTGTGGGGCGCGCCGGCGCCACGCTCCTGGTTTGAGCAAGGCTCGCTCTTCGCTGGGCAAACCGTGCGTGAGCCGCTGTTCGTCGCCGATGTCACGATTGCGGATTGAGCGCGGATGTCCTCACCTCGACTCGCAACTTATTCCGTCGACGGGATCACGCGATACGGCGCGGTGACCGATAGTGGGGTCGTCGATCTCTCCGCGCGCTTCGTGCAGGACTATCCGACGCTGCGCGAAGCGATCGCCGCCGGCGCTTTGATGAGGCTCGCCGAAGATTCCGCGCGGCATCAGCCGGACCATCCGCTCGACGCCATCATTTGGCAGCCGCCGATTCCGGCGCCGGAAAAGATCATCTGCATCGGCGTGAATTATCCTGATCGTAACGCCGAATATCAAGACGGCCAGGACGCTCCGAAATATCCGAGCATGTTTATCCGCACGCCGCGCTCCTTTCTCGGCCACAACACGCCACTGGTGCGACCGCGCGCCTCGGCGCAGCTCGATTACGAGGGCGAGTTGGTGCTCGTCATCGGGAAGGCGGGCCGGCACATTCCGGAGAGCGCGGCGCTCGATCACATCGCCGCCATCACGCTGTGCAACGAAGGCACCATCCGCGACTGGGTGCGGCATGCGAAATTCAACGTCACGCAGGGCAAGAATTTCGACTCCACCGGCAGCCTCGGCCCGTGGCTGGTCCCTTACACCGATGAATCGCAAATATCAGATATCCGCCTGACCACCCGCGTCAACGGCGAGATACGCCAGGATGACCGCACCGGACGATTGATCTTCGGCTTCCGCTACCTCATCAACTACATCTCCAGCTTCACGACGCTGGTGCCGGGCGACGTCATCGTCACGGGTACACCGACGGGCGCCGGCGCGCGGTTCGATCCGCCGCGCTATCTCAAGCCCGGTGACGTCATCGAGGTCGAAGCCGAAGGCATCGGGCTGTTGCGCAACGGCGTGGTCGACGAAGCATAATCCCGTGAGCGATTGGACAGCAATATGACTTCAACTTCCGGCGGCGAAGCCATCGTCAATGGCCTCGTCGCCCACGGCATCGACACCGTGTTTGGCCTGCCCGGCGCGCAGGTCTACGGCTTGTTCGACGCCTTCCATCAGGCCCAACTGAAGGTGATCGGCGCGCGGCATGAGCAGGCCTGCGGCTACATGGCGTTTGGCTACGCGCGAGCGAGCGGCCGGCCGGGCGTCTTCAGCGTGGTGCCCGGCCCCGGTGTGCTCAATGCTGGTGCCGCGCTATTAACGGCGTTCGGATGCAACGAGCCGGTGCTCTGCCTCACCGGGCAAGTGCCGACACCGTTCCTTGGCAAGGGCCGCGGCCATTTGCATGAAATGCCGGACCAGCTCGCGACATTGCGCACCTTCGTAAAGTGGGCCGATCGCATCGAATATCCCGACGTCGCGCCGGCAATGGTATCACGCGCATTTCAGGAAATGCTGTCTGGCCGCCGCGGGCCGGTTTCACTGGAGATGCCGTGGGATGTGTTTACCCAGCGCGCACAGGTCGCCCCGTCAAAACCGTTCGATCTGTTACCGGCACCGCAACCTGATCCGGACCGGATCAAGGCCGCCGCGGCGCTGATCGCGGGAAGCAGGACGCCAATGATCTTTGTCGGCAGCGGCGCGATCCATGCGCGGGAGGAAATCCTCGAGTTGGCCGAGCTGATCGACGCTCCCGTGGTGGCATTCCGCAGTGGGCGGGGCATCGTCAGTAACGCCCATGAGCTCGGCTTGACGATTGCTGCTGCTTACAAGCTGTGGCCGACGACCGATCTGATGATCGGGATAGGCACCCGTATGGAATTGCCGGCGTCGTCGTTCCGGTGGCCGTTTCAGCCACCGGGCCTGAAATCGATCCGTGTTGATATCGATCCCGTCGAAATGCGTCGCCTAACCTCCGACGCTGCCGTCATTGCCGACGCCAAGGCGGGCACCGGCGAATTGCTCGCGGCGGTAAGAAAGGCCGGGTACGGCAAGACCAGCGGCCGGCGTGCCGCGATCCGCGAAGCCACGGCACTGGCGCAGCAGGAAATCCAGCAAATCCAGCCGCAGATGGCTTACCTGGATATCTTGCGCGAGGTGCTGCCCGATGATGCGATCGTCACCGACGAGCTGTCGCAGGTTGGATTCGCCTCCTGGTACGGTTTTCCGGTCTACGAGCCGCGCACCTTCATCACGTCGGGCTATCAGGGCACGCTCGGCTCGGGCTTTCCGACCGCGCTCGGCGCCAAGGTTGCCAATCCGAACCGGCCGGTGGTCGCGATCACGGGCGACGGCGGCTTCATGTTCGGCGTGCAGGAGCTGTCGACCGCCGTGCAGTTCAGGATCAGCGTAATAACGCTGGTGTTCAACAACAACGCCTATGGCAATGTGCGCCGCGACCAGCGCGAACGCTTTGACGGCCGCGTGGTGGCATCCGATCTGGTCAATCCTGACTTTGTGAAACTCGCGGAATCCTTTGGCGTGGCTGCGGCGCGCGTCACCTCGCCCGATCATTTCCGCCCGGCGCTGGAAAAGGCGCTGGCGGATGGCGGTCCTTACGTCATCGCGATCGAGGTGCCGACGGATTCGGAAGTGAGCCCCTGGGCATTCATTCATCCGCCGAAGCCATAACCCTCGTCATTCCAAAGAAGTCAGCGCGCCCGACGGAAAGTCAGATTGATGCGCTGGCAGCCGATCAATGCATGTTCGCCTTCGGCCAGCGGCGCGACACCGTGAAAGAACAGCCGGGCCGGCCCGCCCCATACTGCGACGTCGCCGTGCGTCAGCCGAAACCGGCGCGGCTTGTCGCTGCGCTTCAGCCCGCCGAACAAGAAGATCGCCGGCAACCCCAGCGACACCGAGACGATCGGCGCGCCAAAATCCTGCTCGTCCTTGTCCTGATGCAAGGACATGCGCGCCCCAGGTTCATAGCGATTGACCAGGCAGGCATCGGGCGAAAATCCATCGAAACCGGCCTCTGCCGCGGCATGGCTGGCGAGATCGCAAAATAGCGGCGGCATCGCCGGCCAGGGTT
>JBJMTR010000150.1:0-14026 GCA_045811565.1 Bradyrhizobium sp. | reverse complement strand
GCTGCGGCTGGGTTCGCCAATTTGATGCTTTCGGCCACTACATCGGCCGCGTGCGGAGTTGCGCTTACTGATCGACATTATTTGATGGGGTCCTGCGTCCGAGACGGGCGCCTCATCTTCCCCCGTGTCGCACCCGACCCGCCCCGGCGTCCCCCCGGGCGGGCACTTTCCGGCGCGCCACGCTGCGCTGTGTTGCACGCACGTCACGACCCGATGCGATTCAACAGCGCGCCTCCCGCCCGTCACTTGCTATTGCGAATTAATCGCAATAAAGCTCCGGGATGAGGCTTGGGTTTCCCCGGGCTGGCTTGGGCGGGATAGTTGGGAAAATCCGGTGGGTGGGGTGCAATGGCTCGATGTCTTGGGTGGCAGCGCAGCGGCAAATCTGCAGGGATGGCGCGGGAGACCGCCAAAATGCGCGCGCTGGAAATATCTGCATCATGACCCCCGACAGGCGAGCCTGGGTGCGTGTTGTTGCCCCCGTTGCGCTCAGCGCGTTTGCGGTCGGCCCCGCGGCTGCGGCCGATATCAAGGTGCCGGTCAAGGCGCCCTACCTGCAACCGGTATACGACTGGACCGGGTTTTATATCGGCGGGCACACTGGCTACAGCCGCGGCTCCTCTAGTGCCGTGCTATCGGATCCCGTCGTCGCCACCTCGAGCAACTCGTTCAGCGGGGTGATTGGCGGCGTGCAGGCCGGCTACAATGTGCGTTTTTCTTCCGGGCTGTTGCTCGGCGTCGAAGCCGATCTAACGTTTCCAAGCTACGTGATCTCGAATTCCATCGTGTCCTCGCTCGCGAGCCCGCGCTCCGATGTCGCCGAGCAGTGGGATTATGTCGGCACCGCGCGCGGTCGCATCGGCTACACCACCGGCCCGTGGCTCGCTTACGCCACCGGGGGTTTCGCGTTTGCCGGCGAGCGCTTCGTCAACACGCCCGCGGTTGGCAGCGAGGAAAAAGAAATTCATGTCCGGCTCGGCTGGGCCGCTGGCGCGGGCCTCGAATATGCCTTCGCGCCGCACTGGAGCGCACGGCTGGAATACCTCTACGGCCAGTTCGGACGGGCCGACATCCGCTTCCCATCGGGGACGCGGTACAATTCGACGCTGGATTTCCAGTCGGTGCGCATCGGCCTCAACCGCAAGGTCGACTGGCCGGGATCTCCCACCTGGACGCCGAAGACGGAGCTGACCGATCCCGAATCCGATCGCTGGGAGATTCACGGCCAGACTACATATCTGCCGCAGGGCTATCCGGCCTTCCGCGCGCTCTATACCGGGGAGAACAGTCTGACACCGGCGCGGCAGGCGCAGGCGACCTGGAGCAACAGCCTGTTCCTGAACGCCCGGCTGTGGGAAGGCGGCGAGGTCTACTACAGTCCCGAACTGCTGCAGGGGTTTGGGTTGAACGACACCGTCGGCCTCGCCGGATTTTCGAGCGGCGAAGCGCAGAAATCCAACTTCCCCTATCCGCACTACAACACCTCGCGGCTGTTCCTGCGCCAGACCTTTGGCTTCGGCGGCGAGCAGGAGGAATTGGCCAGCGGACCGACCCAGCTTGGCGGCAAGGTGGACGTTTCTCGCCTGACGCTGCAGGCTGGCAAATTCGCCGTGCTCGATGTTTTCGATGGCAATGCCTACGCCAAGGACACCCGCAAGGATTTTATCAACTGGTCGATGTGGGCGCCGGGCGCGTTCGACTATTCGGCTGACAAGGTCGGCCTGACCTATGGCGTGACCGCCGAGCTCAATCAGAGGCAATGGGCATTGCGCTCGGGTTATTTTCTGATGCAGTCGGTTTCGAACGCCAACAGCTTCGACACCAACGTCTTCCAGCGCGGCACTTACGTACTGGAGCTCGAAACGCGTTACTCGCTGTTCTCGCTGCCCGGCAAGCTGCGCACCATCGCCTGGCTCAACAGCGCCAATTCCGGCAGCTACCGCGAGACGCTGAACAACCCGGCCTTCGATCTCGATATTTCGCAAACCCGCACCGGCCGGATCAAGTACGGCTACGTCATCAACCTCGAACAGGGCTTGACCGACGACATCGGATTGTTCGGCCGCTGGAGCTGGAACGACGGCAGGACCGAGATCATGGCCTTCACCGATATCGATGCCTCGCTGTCGCTGGGCACGTCGATCAAGGGCACGCGATGGGGCAGGCCCGACGACGTGATCGGAATTGGCGGCGCGATCAATGCGCTGTCGAAAGATCATCGCGACTTCATCGCCGCCGGCGGGCTCGGAATCCTGATCGGCGACGGGGCGCTCAACTACCGGAAAGAGCGGGTGCTCGAAACCTATTATGCCTACGCGCTCACGAAGCAGATCACGCTGACAGCGGACTACCAGTTCATCACCAATCCCGCCTATAACGCCGACCGCGGCCCGGTGCATATTTTCTCGGGAAGGCTACACGGGGAGTTTTAGCCTTCCGCTGACGCCTCGCAACCACAACTCGCTGGTTCTTGGGCCTTGCGAGGCAAGGCGCGGCAGCCAACAGCCCGCCATTTGAGCATCCTATTGCGCCACCAGCATGCCGCGGGCCTTTTCGTTGAAATCGTCGTAGAACTCGTAACGGCCGGCCTTCAGGGCTCGGACGTTGATCGTGCCTTCGCCTTTTGCCGCGACCACTTTTTCTACCCGCAACGACTTGCTCTCGAACTCCATCGCTTTGGCATCCAGGTTCTTGATGCGCAGCACAAACGGCTTGTCCGCAGCGATCCGGAGCTCTGACGGCTGGAATTGGCCGTTGGAGTAGGTCACGTGGATTTCGCCCGCCTGTTGCGCAACGGCTGCCGAACCGGCAAGAGCCAGCGCGCAGGCAAAGGCGGTCATCTGAATTCGAAAGATTGGTCGGAACGACATCATGCTTCTCCCCATTTGGCTGATCAGAACTCCCAGGCGAATTTCAGCCTGGCCCGATGCCGCTGGAACTCCGAAAGATTCAGTGACACGGCATTGCCGATTTCGCGGCCATACAGCTGCGCATTCCACGCCGCCGTCATGAACGACTTCGGTGTGAGCTGAACGTAGAGCGTGGGACCGGCCATGACGGCGTCGCCCGTGAAGTTCGAAAAGCCCCAGCTATCATAGTGGCGCAGATACCAGACCTCTCCGCCGACGACGATTCCCGGCGCAAGTCGAATCGAAAGCGCGGCCGATCCTCCGATCTTTGCTTCCCGAATGCTCTCGCCGGAAAACGTGCGCGTCAGCTCGGGTTCATAGAGAAGGTTGAATCCCGCAAATAAGCGGTTCCGGATCAACTCGAGATCGGCGTTGATGACCGTTTCAAGTTCGTAATTGTTGACGCGTTCGCCGCTCGTTTCGTCGATCCGCCGCACCGTCGGCTCGACGGCCAGCGTGACGGCAAGCGGATTGTCGGACGTCCGTTCCAAGGCCAGATATCGCAGTTCGGCAAACCCGCCGCTCAGGGCGAACTGGCGTCGGTCGTCGAGATCGGTGACACCGCTGATGTGATGCGTGGAACCGAGCGCGCCGAATTCGATCTGGATGAATTGCGACGGGGTGAATTCAAATTCGTATTTGGTCTCGGTCGCGCTGTAGCGACCATCACGTTTGCCGAACCGGCCGATTGAATCGACCGTGAATTCCTTTTCGCCCTCGAGGCCGATGCCCGATCCCGTGGTGAAGCCAAAGATGTACTTGGTTTCGATCTCCTTCCAGCTCGAGGCATCATCCGCATGTGCGGCTCCCGCCGACATCAGCGCCGCCATTGACGAAATGACGATACCCGATCCTATTCGCCCGATTTGCCGCATTTTCCCGATCCATTCTTCACGGGACCGTGCATATGCTTTGATCCGGACAAACTCAAAAAGACTCGCTCTAAACTGGACTTATTCTAAATGCGTCGGAGATGTCGGCATTCCCACGCAATGGCAGGGAATAGGCCAAATACAAGACAGCAATATCGCGATGGCTTCGGCTATCGGATTCGGCAGGCGCAACTGATCCGTAAGCCTCCTTCAGACGCTCAGCTTGCAGGCTGAAACGAATCTGCGCGCGCCATCGCCCACGCATCGCGATAACGCGGGTCTTCGGTGCCTTCGATCAACTCGCCAGGCCGAAGCGATGGATAGAGTTTTGCGAATGACAGCACCTCGGCGGTCGAGGTTCGCTGCGAGAAATGGATCGGCCGCAGATCCCGCGGGTGCTCGAGGCCGGCTGCGGCAAGCAGCTCGGATAGCGCATGCAGCGTGGCGTGGTGATAATTGTAGACCCGCTCGATCTTATGCGGCACCACCAGCGCACGCGCGCGGGATGGGTCCTGCGTGGTCACGCCGGTCGGACAGCGATCAGTATGGCAGCTTAGCGACTGGATGCAGCCCAGCGCAAACATGAAGCCCCGCGCCGAATTGCACCAGTCGGCGCCGATCGCCATGGCGCGCGCCATGTCGAAGGCGGTCGCGACCTTTCCGGCGGCGCCGATCTTGATGCGATTGCGCGCGTTGATGCCTACAACTGCGTTATGAACGAAATTGACGCCCTCGCGCATCGGCATGCCCAGATGGTCCATGAATTCGAGCGGCGCTGCGCCGGTGCCGCCTTCATTGCCGTCGACCACGATGAAGTCAGGATAGATCCCGGTCTGAAGCATTGCCTTGCAGATCGCCAAAAATTCCCAGGGGTGGCCGATGCACATTTTGAATCCGGCAGGCTTGCCACCGGACAGCCGCCGCATCTCGCCGATGAAAGCCATCATCTCCAGCGGCGTCGAAAACGCCCGGTGATACGCCGGCGAGATGCAATCCTCGCCCATGGGGACGCCCCTGATCTTGGAAATCTCCTCCGACACCTTGGCCGCCGGCAGCACGCCGCCATGACCAGGCTTTGCGCCCTGGCTGATCTTGAGCTCAACCATCTTGATCTGGTCGTCGGTGGCAACGCGAGCGAATTCTTCCGGGTTGAACGATCCGTCCCGGTTGCGGCAACCGAAATAGCCGGAGCCGATTTCCCAAATGACGTCGCCGCCATTCTCGCGATGATAGGGGCTGACGCCGCCCTCGCCGGTATCGTGCGCGAACCCGCCCTTTTTTGCCCCTGCATTGAGCGCCCGCACCGCGTTGGGGCTGAGCGCGCCAAAGCTCATCGCCGAAATGTTGAATACCGATGCCAAATACGGCCTCGCACAATCCGGGCCGCCGATGGTGATGCGAAATTGCTGTTCGGCACGCGGCTTCGGCGCCACCGAATGGTGCATCCATTCATAACCTTCCGCATAGACGTCTTCCTGGGTTCCGAAGGGACGCTTGTCGAGCTGCATCTTGGCGCGCTGATACACCAGGGCGCGGGTGTCGCGGGAAAACGGCATGCCGTCCTTCTCGCTCTCGAAGAAATATTGCCGCAGTTCGGGGCGGATTTCCTCGAGCAGAAAGCGAATGTGCGCCGAGATCGGATAGTTGCGCAGCACCGCGTGGTTCTTCTGCACAAGGTCGCGGATGCCGAGCAATGTGAGGGCGCCGAAGATCACGATCGGGACCAGCACCAGCTCCCAGACCTTCGGATTATGGTCGAAGATCCCGATACCGAACAGCAAAGCCGTGACGACGGCGCATATCGTGAGCACGATGAAGCGTGGCGAGAACGGAAGCAGCAGCGTTTCCATAAAATCCCTCAACCGAATTCTGTCAGACTATTCTTGTTGGCCGCAGCCTAATCCAACTTCCGGAATAAGCGATATACGACATAATACGCTTCAAGGTTCACCGATGTGACACCGATCGCGGCGAGGCCGAGCAGATTTTTTTAGGTGACGGCGAATTGACCCAATGTGGCGCCGTTTTGCGCTGCAGCGTAGCCCCTCGAACCGGAACCACCTCAGCTGCCCTGCAGCCCCCTCTGCGCCAGCCACGCATCGGTAGTCCGAATCGCACATTCGATGTGATCTGATGTGCGCGAGAAGTCGTAGGGTGATCCCACCAGCGGGCATAGTGGTGGCACCACGAAATACTCGATACTGGGATCGAGGTTTTCCAGTTCGCTGACCAGTTGCCGCGCGATCGACAGGGTCAGGGCGTGCAGGGCATTGGCGACCGCGCCGCCGGCGGCGCCTGGTTCGCCCAGACGTGGCCGGTCGGCAGGATGATCAGGCGGTTCGCGCCCAATAGGAGAGATCAGCGCTCGACGAACGCCTTCTCGATCACGAAATGGCCTGTTGCGTTGTGGCTTCCTTCGAGGAAACCGCGCGTCTCGAACAGCTGGCGCAGTTCTTCCAGCATCGCAGGGCTGCCGCACATCATGATACGGTCAGTCTCGATATCGAGCGGCGGCTGCGTGATGTCGTTGAACAGCTGCTCCGAGGTGATAAGGTCGGTGATGCGGCCGCGGTTGCGGAACGGCTCGCGCGTGACGGTCGGATAGTAAACGAGCTTCTCGGTCAGCAGCGGCCCGAACAGCTCATCGTCGCGCAGCTTTGCCACCAGCTCCTCGCCATAGGCGAGCTCGGAAACCTGCCGGCAGCCATGGACCAGCACGATAGTCTCATAGCCCTCGTAAACATCCGGGTCCTTGATCAGGCTCGCGAACGGCGCAAGTCCCGTGCCGGTCGACAGCAGCAGCAACCGTTTGCCCGGGATCAGATTGTCGGTGATCAGCGTGCCGGTCGCCTTGCGGCCGACCAGGATGGTGTCGCCCTCCCGAATCTTCTGCAGCTTTGAGGTCAGCGGCCCGTCCGCGACCTTGATTGAGAAGAATTCAAGCTCTTCCTCGTGATTGGCGCTCGCCATGCTGTAGGCGCGCAACAGCGGCCGGCCATCGACCTCAAGCCCGATCATGGCGAACTGGCCATTCTGGAATCGAAAGCCGGAATCGCGGGTGGCTCTGAAGCTGAAAAGCGTATCGGTCCAGTGCCGGACAGAAAGAACTTTCTCTCGATAGAACGCGCTCATGAGTTTTGGTTTTTCCGATTGCCTTGGTGTAGAACGATTTGATTGTTCGCCTCTCGATGGCGCGAAAATGCCCGAAATCATTGATGATCTCGCGTTTCAATTGCGCCGATGACAGAGATAGTCAAGATGCATTGGTGTGCAATTGAGAACTCAGCATGGCAGTCGATTACTTTGCAAAAAGGTTCGAAAGCGACATCGTTAAGAGGGAGGCGCAATTAACTTGCCGAGATCGGCGCCGATCTGGCAATTAATTGCTCCCAAAGCCCGCAGCGCAGGAAAAACAACTTACCGATGAGTCACAACCAGCGGATATTCGTGGAGGCCATCAGGAAATACTGTGTCGATCATGCCATCGCGATCGAGGTGAGGTCCGACGGCTGGCTGGTCGTCATGCAGCGCGGCGCGCGCCGCCACCTCGCATTCGGATACGATGTCGGATTGAACAGCGCCACCGCGCATCAAATCGCCAACGACAAGTCGGCGACCGCGGAGATCCTGAAGCTTTCGGGCGTGCCCTGCATTCCGCACACGCTGTTTCTGGGCCTAAAGCTCAACCTTTACCTCCCGGCATCGGGATCGTGGGAAGCGATGCTGAGCCTTCTCAGCGAATATCCGCGCGGCCTGGTCATCAAACCCAATGAGGGGACGTCGGGCGATTCCGTGTTCCTAGTGACGACGAAGCGAAAGCTCGAACTCGCCGTCAGCAAGATTTTCTCTGCCTATCCAAGCCTCGCGATCTCGCCTTACGTCGACATCGACGACGAAATCCGCGTCGTGCTGGTCGACGATGATCCGATCGTGGTCTACCGCAAGAACCGCCCTACGGTGGTGGGTGACGGCGCACATTCACTGCTCGAACTGGCGTTGGCAGCCACACCGCCGGAACAGCGATCGGCCGTGCTATCGGGCATGATCGGCGATTTCGAGAAGGCCGATCTCGACGCGATGGTTCCTAAAGGGGCGCGCCGCGTCCTGAACTGGCGTCACAACCTCGATTCAGGTGCGCAGCCGATTATCCTGGAGCAGGGAAAGACCCGCGGCGCTTGCATTCAGATCGCGACAGAGGCCGCCAAAGCAATCGGCATCCGATTCGGATCGATCGACGTAGTGCGGGTTGGCGGCGCCTGGCAAATCCTCGAAGTCAATTCGGGGGTGAAAATGGAAGCGCTCAGCCGATCACATCCGGAGCTGGTGTACACGGCGTACAGTGCGGCGCTGGATAAGGTGTTCGGCTAAACACGATATCATCCCGGCCTTGAGCCCGGACGCATAACCACCGATTTTGCACGGCGCGACGCTGGAGCGCTATCGAGTACAACAATCGCTGCTCGTGGTTATGGGCCCCCGCTTTCGCGGGGGCAACGGATAGATGGCGCAACAATGCGCTGCAAAGTGCCCAGCTAATTACTCGTGCCCTGCGTGTCGTCCAGCACCTTGTCCACGTTATGGATGGCCCGCCCGTTGGTGGTGCCTTTGGTCACCACCACAGTCTTGCCCTTCAGATACGTGACGGCGGAGACCCGGCGAGGTCTCCGGCACCATCAGCTTGGACGCAATACGGATCAAACCTTGGCGGCTTTGCCATAATGTTCCCATTGTGGAATGCGCACGCGCCGACTAGCGTTCAGAGCAGCGCATAATCTCTGCAGTTGAACGCTTGCCGCGCGGTCGATTGCATCGGGAATAACCGGGTAGAGGGGAGACAACGTCATGACCAACGCCGTCAATCGCCAGATCCTGCTGGTAGAAAAACCGACCGGCAAGCTTGGCCCCGAGCATTTCAAGATATCGACGGGTGCCGTTCCGGAGCCGAACGACGGCGAGGTGCTGGTGCGAACGCGGTATATTTCGCTGGACGCCGCCAACCGGGCCTGGATGCACGGCGCCACCTATCGCGCGGCGGTCGAAGCCAACACCGTGATGGCCGGCGGCGGCATTGCCGAAGTGGTGTCGTCGAAAGCCCCTGGCCTTGCGCCGGGCGACATCGTGTTCGGCGATACCGGATGGCAGGATTACGCGGCGGTGGCGGCCAAACATGTCACCAGGATGCCGAAGATGGAGCCGATGACGCATCTGCTCAGCATCTATGGCATCGCCGGTCTCACCGCCTATTTCGGGCTGCTCCATGTCGGCAGGCCGAAGCAAGGCGAAACCGTCGTGGTCTCGGCAGCGGCCGGTTCAGTCGGCTCGATCGTCGGCCAGATTGCAAAGATAAAAGGTTGCCACGTCGTCGGCATCGCCGGCGGCAAGGACAAGTGCAATTGGCTCACCGCCGAACTCGGCTTCGATGCCGCGGTCGATTACAAGGACGGCGCGACCTACAAGGCGCTGCGGGCGGCGGCGCCAAAGGGCATCGACGTCTATTTCGATAATGTGGGCGGCGACATTTTGGAAGCCTGCCTTTCGCAGATGAACAATCGCGGCCGCATCGCCTGCTGCGGCGCGATCTCGCAATATGATGGCGTACCGTCAGCGCATGGACCGCGCGGCGTGCCGGGCCTGATCGTGGTAAAGCGGCTGATCATGCAAGGCTTCATCGTGATGGACTACATGGCAGAGCGCGATGCGGCGCTGGCCGATCTGCAGTCCTGGGTCGCCTCGGGCAAATTGAAAGTGCAGGAAGACGTGATCGACGGATTGGAGAATACACCGAAAGCGCTGATCGGTCTCTTGGCCGGCGAGAACCGCGGCAAGCGGATGGTCAAGGTGTAGCGATCTGGATCATGATGGCGGTCGGAGGATCTCGCTGATGGCTGAAATTCGATTCGACGACGGCGCCAGCTATGAGCAGATGATGGGCGTCTGGAGCCGACTCGCCGGCGAGGTCTTCCTCGATTGGCTAGCTCCGCCCATGGGCTTGCGATGGATCGACATCGGCTGCGGCAACGGTGCCTTCACCGAGCTCCTGGTCGAGCGATGCGCCCCCGTGGAGGTCCAGGGAATCGATCCGTCCGAGGGGCAACTTGCATTTGCACGTACAAGACCTGCGGCGCGCCTGGCGAGGTTTCAGCTGGGTGACGCCATGGCGCTTCCCTTCCCTGCTGACAGGTTCGACGCAACCGTCATGGCGTTGGTCCTTGTGTTCGTTACCGATCCGGCCAAAGGCATCGAGGAAATGTTTCGGGTGGTTCGTCCGGGCGGCACGGTCGCGACCTACATGTGGGACATGTTGGGTGTCGGGTTTCCTCTAACTCCGATCCTCTTCGAGATGCGCGAGATGGGTCTTGCGCCACCTCGCCCCCCGCAGATGGACGCGTCTCGAATGGAAGCGCTGCGAAGTTTGTGGACAGAGGCCGGTTGCGAGGCTGTGGAATCGCGGGAGATCACAGTGCATCGGACCTTTGCGGATTTCGACGAGTTCTGGATGACGAACCTGAAGGCGCCCTCGATTGGCCCCACGGTCGCCGCGATGGAATCTGCAGACGTCGAGACGCTCAAGAACCGAGTGCGCGCGCGCCTACCCCACGATGCCGCTGGACGCATCACCTATGATGCACGCGCGAATGCCATAAAGGGGCGCCGGCCAAAGTAACCGAGATCGCGACGCCCCCCGGCACAACGCCGGGCATGACGATCTGCTAAGGCGAGACCCGCGCCTGGGGGATGCTTTGCGGTTCGGGTGTCTTTCTTTTTCGCTCCTTGAGCCAGTTCTCGAAGCGCTGGATCACGACGAAGAACGCCGGAACGAACAGCACAGCCAGACAGGTCGAGGCGATCATGCCGGAGAAAGCGGTTATGCCGATCGATTTGCGGGCATTGGCGCCGGCGCCGGTCGCCAGCACCAGGGGCACCATGCCGAGGACGAAGGCAAACGATGTCATCAGGATGGGCCGGAATCGCGCCCGTGCCGCCTCGACCGCGGATTCGAGCAGCGGCTTGCGGTCGCGCAGGTGAAGCTCGAGCGCGACTTCGACGATCAGGATGGCATTCTTCGCCGATAGCGCAATCAGGAGGATGATGCCGATCTGGGTGTAGAGATTGTTCTCGATCCGCAGCCCGGTCAGCACAATCATCGGGCCGAGCAGCGACAGCGGCACCGCAAGGATCACAGAGATAGGCGCGTACCAGCTTTCATATTGCCCGGCCAGCACCAGGTAGACCAGCAGCAAGGCCAAGCCGAACACGTAGTAGATCTGGTTGCCGACCGCCTTCTCCTGGTACGACATCGCCGTCCACTCGTAGCTCGTGCCTGACGGCATCGTTTTTGCGGCGACTTGTTCCATCAGCGCCATCGACTGCCCGGAGCTGTAGCCTTGGGCCGGCAGGCCGATGATAGTCGCGGCCGGATAGAGATTGTAGAGGCTGATCAATGAAGGCCCCACCGATGGCGTGATTTTGGCCACGGTGCCGATCGGGATCATGTTGCCCTGCTGGTTGCGCACCATCAATTGTGCGATGTCGAGCTCCGTCAGGCGAAACTTCGAATCCGCCTGGGC
The DNA here is from genome assembly GCA_045811565.1 of Bradyrhizobium sp. Classification (GTDB taxonomy): domain Bacteria; phylum Pseudomonadota; class Alphaproteobacteria; order Rhizobiales; family Xanthobacteraceae; genus Bradyrhizobium. Next base: position 2,677 of record JBJMTR010000150.1, on the reverse strand, counting down.
ATAGACCTGGAAGGTGCGGCCGAACTTGTTGAACTGGTTGACATAGCTCGACCCCATATAAGAGGACAGCGTCGAGAATATCTGGTCGGTCGTCACTTGCAGGGTCTGCGTCTTGATCCGGTCGACCTCGATATCGAACTGCGGCACCATCGCGCGGAAGGACGAGTTGACACGCTGGAGCGCACTTTGCGTCTGCGCATTGGCCACGAGCGCGCTGGTGACGGCCTGCAACTTGCCGAAGTCGGAGCTACCGTCGCGCAGCTCGACCTGCATGGCGAAACCGGCGGCGTTGCCGATGCCCTGGATCGGCGGCGGCGGGATTACCAGGATCCGCGCCTCGGGTATCGCCGCCAGCTTCTCATTCAAGCCGACCACCAACGAACGCAGATCCTCGCCAGCCCCTCGCGCGCTCCACTCCTTCAGAACCAGATAGGCGACACCGGCGTTGGCGAGGCTGGAACTGTTGTCGAGCGCCGAAATGCCGGCGATGCTGAGGACTTGCTCGACACCGGGTGCCTTGCCGGCCACCTCCGAGACCTGATCGAGCACGCGCTGGGTGCGGTCGAGCGCCGCGCCGTCAGGCAACTGCACGGCCGCCAGCAGATAGCCCTGATCCTCGAGCGGAATAAAACCGGTCGGCACCCGCGACAGGCCGTAACCGCCGATGCCAATCAGAATGAGGGCAATGATCACCGACAGATTGCTGTGCGCGGCGATGCGGCCAATCAACCGGGCATAGCCGCGCTCGACGCGGTCGTAAACCGCGTTAAAGCCGCGGTAGAAAAAGTTGCGCTGCTCCGGCGGCGCCGGCCGGCGCAGCCACAGCGCGCATTGGGTCGGCTTCAGCGTTGCGGCGTTGACGGCGCTAAGCAACGCCGTCGCGGCGATCACCAGGGCGAACTGCGCGTACATGCGCCCGGTCAGCCCCGGCAGGAATGCCGCCGGCAGGAACACCGATACCAACACCAGGGTGATGCCGATGATTGGCGCGAACAGCGCATTCATCGCAGCGATCGCGGCATCATGGCCTGACATGCCGCGCTCGATATTATGGGCGGCGCCCTCCACCACGACGATTGCGTCATCCACCACGATGCCGATCGCCAGCACGATCGCGAACAATGTCGAGAGGTTGATGGTGAAGCCGAGCGCGGCCATCGCCGCGAAGGCGCCGATTATCGTCACCGGCACGGTGGTGGCCGGCACCAGCATCGCACGCCAGTCCTGCAGAAAGACCAGGATCACGACCAGGACCAGGAAACCGGCCTCGATCAGCGTCTTGTAGACTTCCTTGATCGACTCCGAGACGAATTTGGTGGTGTCGAACGGCGTATCGTACTTGATGTCTTGCGGAAACTGGGCCGCCAGCTCCGCCATCTTCTTCTGCACCGCCTGCTCGACTTCAAGCGCGTTGGCGCCCGGAGACTGGAATACGCCGATGCCGGTGGCCGGTTTCTTGTTAAGCGAGAAGACCTGGCTGTAGGTCTGGGCTCCGAGCTCGACCCAGCCGATATCGCGCACCCGGGTAACGTCGCCGTTGCTGCCGGTCTTGACGATGATATCCTCAAACTGATCCTTGTCGTCGAGCCGCCCGCTGACGTTCAGCGTGTACTGGAACGCCTGTCCCGCCGGCGCCGGCGGCATGCCGACCTGGCCTGCCGTCACCTGCTGACTCTGCTGCTGGATCGACTGAATGACGTCCTGCGGCATCAGGCTGCGCACCTGCAGCTCGTTTGGATCAAGCCAAACCCGCATCGAATACTGGCCAGCGCCGAACACGGTGATGTTGCCGACACCGGGCAATCGAGACAGCTCGTCGCGGATGTTGATGGTGGCGTAGTTCGAAAGGAACAGACTATCGTAGGTCGAGTTCGGCGAGGTCAGCGTCACGAATAGCAGGATAGCGGTGGACCGCTTCTGCACGGTGACGCCCTGGTTCTGAACCGACTGCGGCAGCTGCGCCAGCGCGCTCGATGTGCGATTCTGCACCAGCACTTGCGCGAAATTGAGGTCGGTGCCGATCTTGAAGGTGACCGTGAGCGAGTACGTGCCGTCCGCGCCGCTATAGGACTGCATATAGAGCATGTCCTCGACACCGTTGACCTGCTGCTCGATCGGCAGCGCGACGGTATCGATGACGGTCCTGGCCGAGGCGCCGGGATAGCGCGTCGTGACCTGCACTGTCGGCGGCACGACATCGGGATATTGCGCGACCGCCAGGCTGAAGAGCGATACGCCGCCGATCAGGATCATCAGGATTGCGATGACGTTGGAAAGGACGGGACGCTCGATGAAGAACTTCGAAATCATGACCCGCCCCTATTTGGTCGGTGCGTTCGAGGCTTCGAGCTTCTGCAACTGCGGATCGACCTTCTGGCCGGGGATCGCCCGCAGCAGCCCGGCGGTGACGACACGGTCGTCGGCCTTCAGGCCGCTCTCGATGACGCGCAACTCGCCCTCGAGGGGCCCGGTCTGCACCTTGCGCTGCTCGACGACGTTCTGGCCGTTGACGATCAGCACATACCGTCCGGCCTGGTCGCTGCCGAGCGCAACGTCGGGTACCAGCAGTGCGTTCTGCTGTTGCTCGATGGGAACGCGGACCCGAACGAAAAATCCCGGCAGCAACACGCGGTCGGGATTGGGCAGCACGCCGCGCACCGCGAGCGTTCCGGTCGAT
>JBJMTR010000149.1:0-3701 GCA_045811565.1 Bradyrhizobium sp. | reverse complement strand
GAGCTTGCGAGCCCGCCGGCGAAATCGGGATTGCGGACGAATTTCACCTTCAGTCCGGCCAGCGCCTGCTCGACCAGGTCGGCCTGATGGCCGGTGACGACGATCACGTTGGTCACCTTCGATGTCAGCGCCTGTTCGGCCACGATCCGCACCAGCTTCTTGCCGTCGATTTCGGCCAAGAGCTTGTTGGGCCCGCCCATCCGCGTCGAACGTCCTGCGGCGAGCACGATGGCCGCGACGTTGCGGTTGGCTTCGAGGTCGGGCACGGTGCGCGGCTGCGGCCGGGTGACGATTTCCATCAACAGGCCGCCGACGCCCATGCCGGTCAGCTCGGCGCGCGTGACCTTCAGCCCGGCGAGCAGGCGCATCAGCACCCAGTCAAAACCGTTTTCGACCGGCGAGCGTGCGCAGCCCGGTGCGCCCAGCACCGGCACGCCGCCGGCACTGCCGATCAGCAGCAAATTGCCGGGATCGACCGGCATGCCGAAATGCTCGATCTGGCCGCCGATCTCGGTGATCGCGGCCGGGATCACGTCGCGGCGGTCGGCGATCGCGGAGGCGCCGAACACGATCACGAGCTCGGCGCCAAGGCCGAGCAATTCCTTGATTGAGGCGGCCAGCGCATCCTCGTCGTGCGGCACGCGGCGCTCGGCAATGATGGCGGCGCCCGCCGGCGCGAGCCGTTCCGCTGTGACCCGCAGCGTCTTTTCTACCACCTTCGGCGACAGTCCCGGCAGCAGGGTTGAGACGACGCCGACGCGTTCGATGACATAGGGCGCGATCCGCAGCGTGCCCTTGCCGGCGACGGCCACCGCGGCATCGCGCAGTTTCGCTTCGACGCCGAACGGAATGAGTTTTACGGTCGCGATCATCTCGCCTTCGACCACCGGCTTGAAGGCCGAGAGCGTGGCAAAAGTGATCGCTTCATCGACTCCATTGATGCGGTCGACCGCCGCGCGGTCCACCACCAACACGCCGGCCCTCGCAGCGAACAGATTGGCGCGGCCGGTGAAGGCGGCCTCGACCGTCACGCCATCGCCGGCCACGGCTTGCGCGATGCTGGCGGCGGCTTCATCCTCGGAGACGTCGCCCGCTTCCAGTCGCACCACGACGATTTCTCTGACGCCGGCCTTGTTCAGCGCCTCGACTTCTTGCGGGCCGATCGTGGTGCCTTTCTTCAGCACCAGGGATCCCTGGCGCAGGGTATGCACGGTGACGCCGCCAATCGCATCGGCCGGACTGGCAGGCCCGAACTTCATGCCGCCTGCTCTTTCGCGGTTTCTTTGGGTAGCCGCAATTCCGCGGTGATCTCGGCCATGATCGCGACCGCGATTTCGGACGGCGACACCGCGCCGATGCTAAGCCCAATTGGGGCGTGGATGCGCGTGACGTCGGCATCGGCAGCGCCTTGCGCCTTCAAACGCTCGGCGCGCCTGGCGTGGGTTTTTCGCGACCCGAGCGCGCCGATGTAGAAGCAGTCACGCTCGAAGGCATGCAGCAGGGCCGGATCGTCGATCTTGGGATCATGCGTCAGCGCGACGAAGGCGGTGTAATGATCGATATTGAGTGGCGGCAGCGCGACATCGGGCCATTCCGCGATCAGCGGCACATCCGGAAACCGCTCCGGGCTTGCAAACGCCGTGCGCGGATCCACCACCGTGACGTCATAATCCAGCGAGCGCGCCAGCGGCGCCAAAGCCTGGCTGATGTGAACGGCGCCGACAATGACGAGCTTGGCGGTCGGGGCATAGACGTTGAGAAACAGCTTCTTGCCGCCGGCCTCGATCATGCCGCTCTTGCCCATGCGCAACTGTTTTGCGAGATCGGCGCGCAAGGGGTCGGTCGCGATATCCTTGGCCTTGACCAGGCGCTGCTCGCCATTGGCGGTATCGGTGACCAAGATTACCGGCCGCCGCGCGGCGCGTTCGGCGTTGAGCTCTGCAAGTGTTTCGAATTTCACGACTGGCCAACCTTTTCGACGAACACGCGGATGGTGCCGCCGCAGGAGAGACCCACATTCCACGCGGTCTCATCGGCAACGCCGAACTCGAGCATTTTTGGCTGGCCGCTGGCGATCACATCCAGCGCCTCGGTGACAACAGCACCCTCGACGCAGCCGCCCGACACCGAACCCAGGAAGGTGCCATCGTCGTTGATGACAAGGCTCGATCCGGCCGGCCGCGGCGCCGAGCCCCAGGTTTCGACCACGGTCGCCAGCGCAACCCCGTGGCCGGCCCTCTGCCAGTCCTCAGCCGCTTTCAGGATATCTTCGTCGCGATTGAGCATTTAAGGCCCTCCTTCAAGCTGCTGAGCGGATCAGGCTGCGATGATGCGGCGGAGGCGGCGCCGAGAGCGCCGCGATCAGCCCCCCGATTGAACTCAAATTATGCACCGGGCGAAATTCGTCAACGTGCGGCAACATCATTTTGATGCCCTGCGCCTTGGCCTCGAAGCCGCCATAGCGCAATAGCGGGTTGAGCCAGATCAGGCGGCGGCAGGACCGGTGCAGCCGGTCCATCTCGAAGGCCAGCTTGGCGTCCGCCTCGCGCTCCAGCCCGTCGGAGATCAGGAGCACGATGGCGCCCTGCCCGAGCACGCGCCGGCCCCACAATTTGTTGAACGTATGCAGCGAGGTCGCGATCCGTGTACCGCCCGCCCAGTCTTCCACCGACGATGAACAGCTCGCCAGCGCCTCGTCGGGATCGCGGGCCCGCAGCGCCCGCGTCACATTGGTCAGCCGTGTCCCGAACAGGAATACCGAGACGCGCTTGCGGGCATCGGTGATCGCATGGAGGAAGTGCAGGAACAGGCGGGTATACTCGCTCATCGAGCCGGAGATATCGAGCAGCGCCACGATCGGCGCCGGCTTGTCGATCAGGCCGAGTTTTCGAATGTCGATGATCTCGCCCCCGGTCCGCAAGGAGGCGCGCACCGTACGGCGCATATCGAGCCGCAAGCCCCGCGCATCCGGCTGATAGCGGCGGGTCTGCAGTTCGGCCTGCGGCAATTTCATCCCGGCGATTGCGCGGGTGACTTCGGCGATCTCGGCCGCGCTCATCTGCGCAAAGTCTTTCTTCTGCAGCACCTCCTTGTCGGAGACCGAGAGCTTTAGTTCCTGTGCCTCGGCTTGCGGCGTCTCCTCGTGCCTCGACGGCTGCGCCATGGCCTCCTGGACGCGGCGCGAGGCTGGCGGCGGCTTCTTTTTGGCATGATCCGGCAGCGGCACCGAATCCAGCATGTGCTTCCAAGCCTCGGCGGCACGGAAGAACAGGTCGAAGGCCTGGGCGAAGATCAGCGCATGCTCGTGGCGCTTGACAAAAATTGCCTCCAGCGTGGCGTAGACATCTGCGCGGTTGCCGATCTCCACCAGTTGCAGCGCATCCAACGCGTCGATAACGGCGCCCGGCCCGACCGGAATGCCGGCCGCGCGCAACGCGCGGGCAAAGCCGACGATATTGTCGGCGATTTGGCCCGTCGGAGGGTTCAGGTGATCGATGGTTGCCATGCCGCTGGTTCCACACTCGTCATTCCGGGGCGCGCCGCTTGGCCCATCCCCGGAATGACGAATATTGCCACGACGCGAATCAATTCTCGCTCGTCGCTTCCTTCAAAACCTTTTGCAGCGTATCGCCCTGCATCCGCGCGATGTCGTCCTGGTATTTCAACAGCGCGCCGAGGGTATCGCCGACCACTTGCGGCGT
>JBJMTR010000148.1:0-5687 GCA_045811565.1 Bradyrhizobium sp. | reverse complement strand
GGAGCTACGACGTATCGATGGTCGAAGTCGGCGCCGACGACAAGGTTCTCAAGGAATACGTCGCGCACCCGCGTCGGCTCGAGGCCGCCGCTTGATATTAGTTGTGTGGCGCTGGCGGCTCGCTACAGCATGATCCGGAAAAGTGGGTACCGGTTTTCAGAAAAGATGATGCTCAAACCAAAAGATAGTGCGGGATGGCGAATCGAAGAAAGTCATCACGCTTTAGCGCAGGCTGGCGTTGATCTTGTCCAGCGCGGCGGAGCCGGGGCACAGCGCCCTTTCATCGAGCGTGTTGAGCGGCGTTTCAACCGTGTCGAGATGTGAATGCAGGTCTTCGGCATCCGGATCGACATAGAGCAGTCCGGTGACGACCTGGCCCTTGGCGGCATGCTTCTGCAGGAAGGTCATGGCGGCGAGGCGATCATTGGCGTCGTAATCGGCATCGATCTTGCGCAGCGCTAGCTTGGTGCCGTCGTGCTGCTCGACCACCTGTACGGTGCCGGGCGCGTAATCCACCGTGATCGGGTCGCGGCCGGTGAGCACGTCGAGCCGGTTCACCGCGTCATTATGTTCGCGCACGTAATCAAAGCTTTTGGTTGAGCCGGCGTGGTTGTTGAAGGCTATGCAGGGGCTGATGACGTCGATGAAGGCGGCGCCCTTGTGGCGGATCGCAGCCGCGATCAGCGGTACGAGTTGCGTCTTGTCGCCGGAAAAGCTGCGCGCCACGAAGCTTGCGCCGAGCTGCAGCGCAATCGCCACCAGATCGATCGCGTTGTCGGTGTTCGTCACGCCCTTCTTGGATTTCGAGCCGCGGTCAGCGGTGGCCGAGAACTGGCCCTTGGTCAGGCCGTATACGCCGTTGTTCTCGACGATATAGGTCATGTTGACGCCGCGCCGGATCGAATGCGCAAACTGGCCGAAGCCGATCGAAGCGGAATCGCCGTCGCCGGAGACGCCGAGATAGATCAGGTCGCGGTTGGCGAGATTTGCGCCGGTCAACACCGACGGCATGCGGCCATGCACCGAGTTGAAGCCATGCGAATTGCCGAGGAAATAGTCAGGCGTTTTCGAGGAGCAGCCGATGCCGGAAATTTTTGCCACCCGATGCGGCTCGATCGACAACTCGTAACAGGCTTCGATGATCGAGGCGGTGATCGAGTCGTGGCCGCAGCCGGCGCACAGCGTCGAAATCTTGCCCTCGTAGTCGCGATGGGTATAGCCGAGCTCGTTCTTCGGAAGGCCGGGATGATGGAATTTCGGTTTTGCAATGTAGGTCATGAAACGGCCTTGCGGAGAGGGGTCACTTTCAGGTGGTCCTGGTGGTCGCCGATAGCGCTGGCGATGAATCGTGCGGTGATCGGCGTGCCGTCGTAGTGCAGGATCGGCACCAGCCGCACCGGATCGATGCCGTTCTCGTTGACGATCAACTGCCGAAGCTGCCCATCGCGGTTCTGCTCGACAACGTAAACGAAATCATGGTCGGCAATGAAACTCGCCACGCTGGAATGGAACGGGAAAGCTCGGATGCGCAAGCGGTCGAGTTGATGTCCGCGCGCTTCCAAAAGCCCGATCGCTTCGTCCATCGCAGGGGAGGTCGATCCGAAATAGATCACTCCATATTTGGTCGGTTTAGCCGCATTGGCCTGCAGCGGCCGCGGCACCATGTCCTGCGCGGTTTCGAACTTGCGCACCAGCCGCTGCATGTTGTCGGCGTAGACGGCACCTTCCTCGGAATAGCGCGCGTAACGGTCGCGCGATGTGCCGCGGGTGAAGTACGAGCCCTTGGTCGGATGGGTGCCGGGATAGGTACGGTAGGGAATGCCGTCGCCATCGACATCGAGATAGCGGCCGAAGTCGCGGCCTTCGTCGAGCATCTCCGCGGTCATCACCTTGCCGCGATCGTACTGGCGGGCATCATCCCATTTCAACGGGCGGCACAGCCGATGGTTCATGCCGATGTCGAGGTCGAGCATCAGGAAAATTACGGTCTGCAGCCGCTCCGCCAGATCGAACGCCGCGGCGGCAAATTCGAAAGCTTCGGCCGGATCTTCCGGAAACAGCAGCACGTGCTTGGTGTCGCCGTGTGAGGCATAGGCGCAGGCGATGATGTCGCATTGCTGGGTGCGCGTCGGCATGCCGGTCGATGGACCGGCGCGCTGCACATTCATGATCACGGCTGGAATTTCGGCAAAATAGGAAAGCCCGATAAATTCCGTCATCAGCGAGATGCCGGGGCCGGAAGTGGCCGTGAACGCACGCGCGCCGTTCCACGAGGCGCCAATCACGATGCCGATCGAGGCGAGTTCATCCTCGCCCTGGACAATGGCGTATTTGGCCTTACCGGTTTCGGCATCGTGCCGCAGCTTCTTGCAATGGCTCGCGAACGCATCGGCCAGCGAGGATGACGGCGTGATCGGATACCACGCGCAAACCGTGGCGCCGCCATAGACCGCGCCGAGCGCAGCCGCGCTGTTGCCTTCGATGAAAATGCGCTCGCCGACCCTGTCGGATTTCCTGACCCTGAGGCCAGTCGGGCATTTCAGGTTCTGCAGCGCCCAGTCGCGGCCGAGATGCAGCGCGTGAACGTTCGAGGACAGGAGCTTCTCCTTGCCCTTGTACTGTTCGCCGATCAATTGCTCGACCAGCTTGGGATCCAGGTCAAGCAGCGCGCAGAGCGCGCCGAGATAGATGATGTTCTTGAACAATTGTCGCTGGCGCGGATCGCTATAGGTCGAATTGGTGATCGCGGTCAGCGGAACGCCAATCACGTTGATGTCAGCGCGGAATTTCGACGATGGCATCGGCTTGGTTGAATCGTAGAACAGATAGCCGCCGGGCTCGATCGAGGCGATGTCCTTGTCCCAGGTCTGCGGGTTCATCGCCACCATCATGTCGACACCGCCGCGGGCGCCGAGATGGCCTTCCTCGGTCACCCGCACCTCGTACCAGGTTGGCAGGCCCTGGATATTGGAGGGGAAGATGTTGCGCGGCGAGACCGGCACGCCGTGGCGCAGGATCGAACGCGCGAACAGTTCGTTGGCGCTCGCCGAACCCGAGCCGTTGACGTTGGCAAAGCGGACGACGAAATCGTTTACGCTGCTGATCGGGCTTTGGATTGGCATGTTGATCCCGCGTGAGTCATATCGATGAGGTATTTCTGCATGTCCCAGGCGCCGGTGGGGCAGCGTTCGGCGCACAGCCCGCAATGCAGGCAGACGTCCTCGTCCTTCACCATTAGCCGCCCGGTCTTCAGGCCGTCCGCGACGTAAAGATCCTGATCATGATGCGGCGAGGGCGCTTTCAGCCGCTGCCGCAGATCCTCTTCCTCGCCGTCGTGCGTAAACGTGATGCAATCCATCGGGCAGATATCGACGCAGGCGTCGCATTCGATGCACAAGGGCGCTGTGAACACCGTTTGCACGTCGCAGTTCAGGCAACGCTGGGCCTCGCCAAGCGCGAGCTTGAGGTCGTATCCGAGTTCGACCTCGGTACGGACATCCTTCAGCGCGATCACCTTGTCGCGGTGCGGCACCTTAAAGCGCTTGTCGCCGGAGATGTCGTTGTCAGAGCTCCACTCGTGGATGCCCATCTTCTGCGAGGAGACATGCACCTCGGGCAGCGGCCGCTCGGTGATGTCCTCGCCGGAGCAAAGCTTGTGGATCGACAGGGCGGCATCATGACCATGCGCCACCGCCCAGATGATGTTCTTGGGTCCGAACGCGGCGTCGCCGCCGAAAAACACCTTTGGGTTGGTTGAAGCGAAGGTTTTGGGATCGACCTTGGGCATATTCCACTTGTCGAACTCGATGCCGCAGTCGCGCTCGATCCAGGGGAAGGCATTCTCCTGGCCGACTGCGACCAGCACGTCGTCGCAGGGAATCGTCTGGTCGGGGTCGCCCGACGGCACCAGGTTGCGGCGCCCCTTGGCGTCGTATTCGGCCTTGACCTTCTGGAAGGTCACGCCGGTGAGCCTGCCGTTGTCATGGGTGAAAGCGACCGGCACCATGTAGTTGAGGATCGGAATATCCTCATGAATGGCGTCTTCCTTCTCCCACGGTGAGGCCTTCATCTCCTCGAAGCCGGAACGGACGATCACCTTGACGTCCTCGCCGCCGAGGCGGCGTGCGGTGCGGCAGCAATCCATCGCGGTGTTGCCGCCGCCGAGCACGATCACGCGCTTGCCGATCTTGTCGGTGTGGCCGAAGGAGACCGAAGCCAGCCACTCGATGCCGATGTGGACGTTGCCGGCGGCCTCCTTGCGGCCGGGGACCTCGAGCTCGCGACCGCGCGGCGCGCCCGAGCCGACGAAGATCGCGTCGTAGTTTTCGGCGAGCAGTTTCTTCAGGCTGTCGATGCGGTGACCGCCTCTGAACTCGATCCCGAGGTTGAGGATGTAGTCGGTCTCTTCATCGATCACCGAATCCGGCAGGCGGAATTTCGGAATCTGGGACCGCATCATGCCGCCCGCTTTGGGGTCGGCGTCGAACACCGTGCAGTGATAACCGAGCGGGGCGAGATCCCGCGCGACCGAAAGTGAGGCAGGACCGCCGCCGATCAGCGCAATGCGCTTGCCGTTGTTCGGCGCAGGCCGCGGCATACGATGTTTGACGTCATCCTTGAAGTCGGCGGCGACGCGCTTCAGGCGGCAGATCGCGACCGGATTTTCCTCGACGCGGCTGCGACGGCATGCCGGCTCGCATGGACGGTCGCAAGTGCGCCCCAAAATGCCGGGGAACACGTTGGATTTCCAATTGATCATGTAGGCGTCGCTGTAACGCCCCTCTGCGATCAACCGGATGTACTCGGGAACTGGCGTGTGTGCCGGGCAGGCCCATTGGCAATCGACAACTTTGTGGAAGTAGTCTGGCGCCGAGATATCAGTCGGTTTCATTCCTGCCTTTTCCGCGCGAACTGGTAACAGCGCGGCCTTATTTTCCTGCGAACGCTTTAGCCGACGTTCTTCTGGTTTTTGAATTGTATCATAGGCTTACCTTATTAGAGCCATTCCAGAGCAGGCACAAAGGCAATTTTGCGCGATCCTCCAGCTTTCAATGGCTGGCATGCTCCAACGCCGACGCGCCGCTTGCAATGCGGCAGTGCAGCATGCGCGCTGCGGGCTACGACCGGCGCTAGCTCGCGAACACCTGCACGAATTCGCCGCCCAAAGCGCTGAGTATCACGACCAGCCACGGCGACGTCTTCCACATGAAGAGCAGCAGGAACGCAGCGCTGGCCAGCCCGTAGTCGGCCCTGGTCAGGATTCCGGCAGTCCATACCGGATCATAAAAAGCAGCGAGCAGAAGCCCGACGACCGCAGCGTTAACTCCCCGCATCGCGGCCTGCGCTGCCGTTCTCTTGCGCAGCACGTCCCAAAAAGGAAGCACTCCAATCAGCAACAGGAAGGAAGGCATGAAGATTCCTGTCAGGCACAGGAGGGCGAGCTTCCAACCACCGATCACCGCACCAAGATAGCCCGCAAAAGTGAACAGCGGTCCCGGAACCGCCTGTGCGGCTCCGTAGCCGGCGAGGAATGCATCGTTGCTCACCCAGGCCGGCACCACTTCCGCCTTCAAGAGCGGAAGCACCACATGACCGCCGCCGAATACCAGTGAACTGACCCGATAGAAGGTATCGAAGAGTTGCACATTCGAATTGCCGGTCATCGACCCAAGCATCGGCAGTCCAAT
>JBJMTR010000147.1:0-7675 GCA_045811565.1 Bradyrhizobium sp. | reverse complement strand
AGGCCTGTCACGAAATGATGTGCCCATATCGTGACAACGGCCTGTCACAAAACCCCCATCCCCCATCAAACACTACAGTTTTGCAGACTGGCGAATCGGCGTCACGCTGGCATCGCGCTTCGGCGACGTGACGAACGCCGACCATGCATCCATCAGCTTGCGACGTTTCTCGATCACGTCAGAACGTAAATAGGCGCGCTCGGCCTCGTTGCCGACAATATGGGCCAAGCACTGCTCGATGATCTCGCGCGGGAACGCGGTTTGCTCGCTGCCCCATGTTTTGAACGCGGCTCGCATACCGTGCGTGGTCGCATCGACCTTCATATCCTTCAACAGATTTGGAAGCACCATCTTGTGTAGACCGACACCCGCTTGTGTTCCGATAAACACCATCTCATTGCCGCGCTCGCGCGGCAGCGATTTCAGAATCTCAATCGCGCGGTTCGATAACGAGACGCGGTGAGGCTTGCGGGATTTCATCCGCTCGGCAGGGATCAACCATGTTCTGGCGCCGAGATCGATTTCGGACCATGGCGCCAGCAATACTTCCGACGTTCGGGATGCGCACAAGATCAGGAATTCCATCGCCCTTGGTGCGACGCCTTGTTGCTTGGACAGTGCGTGGACAAAAGCGGGCATCTCGTCATAGGACAGCGCCTTGTGATGCGTCACCTTGCCAAGCTTGCCTTTCGACGGCAGCACTTCGGCGAGATGGCCTTTCCAGCGCGCGGGATTTTCGCCAGTGCGATAGCCTCGCACCTTGGCCCAATCCAGCACGTTATCAATTCGGGTTCGGAGCCGCGTTGCGGTCCTGTGCTTCGTGATCCAGATCGGCTCCAGCACCGACAACACCTCCGGCGTGTCGATCATCGCGACCGGCAGCTGGCCAATGGTCGGAAACACATGCTGTTCTAGCGATGACAAGAATTGCTGGCGATGCCGGGCGTTGGTCCACTTCGCTTCATGCTGATCGAAGTACAGCCGGGCAGCGCGTTCGAAATCGATGGCTCGCGCGGCCTCTAGGCGCTGTGCGGCGCGCTGTTCGCGCTTGACGCCAATAGGGTCGATACCATCGCGCAGCTGCTGGCGTGCCTTGCGTGCGCGTTCGCGGGCCTCTTCCAGATCGAAGTCGCGCAGCGGCCCAAGGCCCAACCATTTTTCGACGCCGTCGCGTTGGTAGCGCAACAGCCATGAGCCGTTATCGGTCTTGGCCCTTTCGAGATACAGGCCATCACGATCATGATGGCGGCCCGCTCCCAGCCTCGCGATCTTCTTCAGCGTCAACGCCATGATAAAAACCCTCCGGATTTACCCCCGACCAAGCAACCAAAACTGGCCGGGCAGCGCTAGGTAATATCGGGTCTCATTGGGGCTTTAACAAGGAGGAAGTGCCTGTGCCACAGGCATTTCATGCAGCGTCGCTGGGACGCTTTGGGACGTGACGGGATGCAGAGACTCGGCTGCAATGTCCCCCCAACAGGCTATGCCTGGCAGCGCCGCGAGCGCAAGATACAAGTGAAAGGGCGATAGAGCTATGGGTCGCAACATCAGGGATCAAAAGACCGTCACCGGCGACTATCGCCTGCCGCAATGAAGTAGTATTCCGGCCGTCGCGCGTTGAGAACTATCGATGCTGGAGGGATCACGTGAAACGAATAATCGGCCTTGCGGCCCTGCTGCTGTCGGCTGTGCCGGCCGTGTGTCGCCCACGCGCAATCGATCAAGCCGGGCGTCGAAAAGCTCTACATTCTCAACTGCGGCGAGGGCGTAGCGGGCGACATTTCGCGCTGGTCGCCCGGTATCAACGAAGGCAAGTCGATGGATTTTGTCGACAGCTGCTATCTGATCAAGCACGCGCAAGGCTGGTTCCTGTGGGACACCGGTATATCTGACGCGGTTGCGGCGATGCCGAATGGCCTGGCGCCCGCCGATCCGAAGGCGGTGACTTGGCGTCGGCCGAAGACATTGGCGGCGCAGCTCGATCAGCTCGGAGTAAAACCGTCCGACGTCAAGGCGATGGCGATCTCGCACACCCACCCCGACCACATCGGCAACGTCGAGATGTTTCCGAGCACCATGCTCTACGTGCAGAAGGCGGAATATGAATGGCCCGGCGCCAACAATCAGCCGCGCTTCAAGCCCGAGCATCCCGTGACAAAACTGGAAGGCGACCGCGACGTCTTCGGCGACGGCAGCGTGACCATCCTTTTGACACCGGGGCATACGCCCGGTCATCAATCGCTATTGGTCAAGTTGCAAAACACCGGCGCGATCGTGCTCTCTGGCGACGCCGTTCATTTCAAGAGCAATTGGGATAATCGCGGCGTTCCCGCCATGAATTCCAACAAGGACCAAACGCTGGCCTCCATGCAGAAGATCGCCGACACCCTGAGCAGGGAGAAGGCGCAACTCTGGATCAACCACGACAAGGCGCAGCGCGACGGGCTTAAGATGTCGCCGGAGTTTTACGACTAGCGCTTAGCTGCGCGGCACGGTTGGCGCGGAAGCGGGTGGCGCCGAAATCGGCGGCGCCTTCTTCGGCTTCAGAGTCCCCGCATAGAAGGAAAGTCCGAAGATCAGAAGAAGGCAGACCAGATAGACCGCATAGGATTGCGGCGGCGTGATCGCCCACCGAACAAAGTTTCGGACCGCTGCTGCTGGACCGGTTTCATTTTCCATTGTCGGGTTGTGCGTGAAACGGGTGGCGAAAGGAAGGACAATCGGAACGCTTATTGCGAGTTTGGCGACCGCTTGCGTACGAGGAACAGAGCCCCCAGCGCGGCGAGACTGAGCGCGGACGAGACGATCAGGATGCGGCTGCCCATGCTGTCGATCAATAATCCGAATGCCAGAGGGGCTGCGGCCTGCGCCATTCGCGCCGGCGCGCCGATGATGCCGAGCCGATAGGCGTAGTTTTGCGGCCCGAAGATCGCGAGCGGCAGGGTGCCGCGCGCGATGGTCAGGATACCGTTGCCCGCGCCGTGAAAGAGCGCGAACACGCTGGCCGCGCCGCCGCCTGCCAGTGCCACGATAACAGCGCCGATTGGATGGGCGATGCAGGCAAGCCGTGTCGAAGCCAAGGGATGATAGCGGCTGAGCAAGCTTGCTTCGACGATACGGGCCGCCACCTGCGCCGGGCCGATCAGCGCGCCCGCCGCGATCGCCTGCACCGACGTCGCGCCGGCCGCCTCCAGAATGCGCGGGAAATGCGCCGCCATCGCGCCGGTGACGCTCCAGGCCGCGGCGAACGCAAACGCCAGCAGCACCATCGTGCGGTCGATCGGAATATGTGGCTTCACGGCGTTCGCTGCCGCGACCTTCGCGCCAGGGACCGGTGGCAGCATCAGCCAGTTGATCGGCAGGCCGACCAGGATATGCGCCGCCGCCCAGGCAAAGCAGGTGTTGCGCCACCCGATACTTTCCAGCCCGAGCGCAGTCAGTGGCCAACCAACGGTCGAGGCAAAGCCCGCGAGCAGTGTGATGCCGGTAATCGAGCGTCGTGCCCCTTCGCCATAGATTCGCCCCAGCGCGCCGAAGGCCGCGTCGTACAGCCCGTATCCCATGCCGATGCCGAGCAGGAGCCAGGCAACGAGCAGTACCGGGATCGACCAGGTGAATCCGAGCACTGCCAGTCCCGCCGCCAGCGTCAGGTTGGAGATCGACAGCACGGACCGGCCACCAACCAGATCAATCTGGCGCCCTATGCGCGGGCCGAGCAGGGCCGAAATGACAAGCGAGGCGGAGAAGGCCGCAAAAATCCAGTTCGGAGCGATGCCGAGATCGCGCGCGATCGGATCGGCCAAGATGGCCGGCAGATAATAACTCGAAGCCCAGGCCAGCGTTTGGGTGGTGCCGAGCGCCAGAATGATCGGAAGCTGGCCATGTCTCATGGCTGGGGCGTCATTTTTCTGGACCAATAGAGCCCGATCGGGCCAATCAGAATACCCGCCGCCAGCACGGCGAACGCAGCCGTCCAGGCGGAAGGATTTTGCGGACCGCCCGCGGCATCGAGCGCGACCCCGACGACCCACGCGCCGAGCGCGGAAAGGCCGAAGCCGACGGTCGAATGCGTTGCCATGGTCGTCCCGCGATATCGGAGATCTGCCGCCATCGACATGCCCGACGTCAACGCGCCGGAATCGGCCGGGACGGTGATCGCATAAAGCATGATCAAGGGTAGCAGCAACCACGGCGGCTTGTCGGCGAATACGCCAATCAGTAGCGCCACGAGGGCGGAGGAGAACATGACAGCGGTGATCGCGCGATGCCGGCCGATTCTGAGTGCGAATTCGTTGCCGAGAATGCTTGCGGGCATCGCGAGCACGGAGAAGAGCACGCTGACAACGACGGGCGATAGAGTCGAAGAATCCGAATTCGTCATTGCCACGAAGGTCCAGAACGCGACGATCCAGGTTCTGATTCCGTAAAGCTCAAAGCAGTGCGCGCCATATCCGAGTACGAATCCCATGGCCCGCGTATTTTGGAATACCGGCGCGAAATTCAAAAGGCGGCCTTGCGCCGGCTTCGGTTTGACGGGCTGCAACAGGAAACAGACCGTCAGCATTATAAGCGGCCCAAGTGCGGTCACAAGGCATGAGGTCCGCCAGCCCCATCCTTCCGCGACGAGCTGGGAAACCAGAAAAGATAAACCAACGCCGAATGAAAAGCTCGAGGTGTACAGTGTGATCGCGCGGGATGAATCGCCGGGCGCAAGCCGGTCGGTCAGCGCCTTTAGTCCGGGCATGTAGGCGCCTGCAAAGCCTATTCCCGCGATGGCGTTAAACAACGCACCTGACCAGAGCCCCCGGGCGAAAATGGCGAAGAGGAGGGTGCCAAGTGCGCTCAGCGCAGACCCTGCGATCAGAATTTTGCGCGCATCTATTCGATCGGTCAGCGTTGCCAGCACCGGAACGGTCAACATGTAACCGGCGGCGCCGGAGCCCGCGAGAAGGCCGGCCTCCGCACCGCTCAGATGCCATTCCGGAATCAGGAACGCGGCAAGGGTCGACGGCACGACCACGTGCGGAAGCAGGCTGCCAAGCTGCCCCACGCACATCGCGACGATAAAGGATCGACCCTCGAGCGAAATGTGCTTCACCCCTCTGCGTTCAGAAAGGGGATCTGATCGCTTCCCCAGAATGGCTCGCCGTCCACGATGAAGAACGGCGATCCAAATACGCGCCGTTGCAGCGCTGCGTCGTTCTCGGCAGCCAGCCGGTCCTTGGTTTCGCGACTCTGCACGCCCGCAAGCACCGCCTCGCGTTCGAAGCCGATCGCCGCCGCGGCATCGACAACGACTTCGAAATCGGTGGTCGAGCGGCCCTGCAGCCAGTATTCGCGGTACACATCTTTGGCAAACACGATAGCGGCCGCGGCATCCTGCTGCTCGATCCAGTAGAACGCACGCGACGGCGACAAGGAGTGCTCCGGGAAACCTTGCGGCACCTTCAGTTCGAGCCCGATCCGGCGCGCTATCCGCGGTGCGTCCACGTTGATAACGTAGTCCCGCTTGAGGGGATGCTCCAACGGCGATTGCCCAACAGCCTTGTAAATCGCGCCCAACAGGAAGGGATGCCACCTGACGGGGGAGGTCGACGCTTCCATCCGCATCGCAGCGATGAAACCGTAGGGTGACGCGAAATCGAAATAGAAGTCGATGGCCATTACCCGCAGCCGCAACCCGTCTTGCCTTGTTGCTTTGCTTTTGCATCCGCCGCGCAACAGGCGTCAACATCTGATAATGCCGGGCCGCCACAGCAATTGCTGGCATCTGGTACGGACGATCGGTTGCAGACGCCGGTCTCGGGCAGCACCAGTTCGACCCGCTCGGCGGCCTTGCTGTCGCCGGCGACGTCAGCTGCAATCGAGCGCACCTGTTCGTATCCGGTGAGCATCAGGAAAGTCGGCGCGCGCCCGTAGGATTTCATGCCGGCGAAATAGAAGCCCGGTTCGTCCTGCGCCAGTTCGCGGGCGCCGTGCGGCCGCACGGTGCCGCAGCTATGTTCGTTGGGGTCGATCAGTGGCGCCAGCGTCACCGGGCACTCGATGGCGGGGTCGAGCCGGATGCGCAACTCGCGCACGAAATCGAGGTCCGGCCGAAAACCCGTTGCCACGATGAGTTCGTCAATCACGATCTGGCGTCCGCAACAAGCGGAGCCGGCACCGACCACGAGGCGAGGGCCGTCGGCCGTGAGATGCGAGACGCGAAATTCGCTTTCCACCTTGATCCGGCCCGCCGTCACCAGCGCGGCGAAGGCCGCGCCGAGTTCACCGCGCGCGACGAGCTTGTCGTTGGCGCCGCCGCCGAAAGCCTTGGCGGGATCGTTGCCGCGCAACAGCCAGATCGGTTGGGTTTCCGGCGTTTGCGCGGTGAGTTTCGCCAGATCGGTCAGGGTGCCGATCGCGGAATGTCCTGCGCCGAGCACCGCGACCGTCTTGCCGGCATAGCGGGCGCGGTCTTTGCCCAACACGTCGGGCATGCCGTAGGCGATCCTTTCCGCTGTCTGCGTCTCCCCAATGGCGGGGAGGCCATTGGCGCCGGCCGGATTCGGCGAATGCCAGGTGCCCGATGCGTCGATCACCGCATCGGCCTTGACGACCTTGGGACCTTGCCCGTTCTGGTATTGGATTTCGAAAGGCGCCGTTTCGCGACCTTTGGTCTTGAGCTTGTGGAAGCCGGCCCGGCTGATGCCGGTGACGCGGCTCGACGTGCGGATGTGGGGCTTGATCGCGGCATGGGCCGCAAGCGGTTCGAGATAGCGCTCAACCATCTCCGCGCCGGTCGGATACTGCTTGGGCTCGGGAGCATTCCAGCCAGCGCCGGCCAGCAGGCGCGCTGCGGCCTTGTCGATGTTGTATTCCCAGGGCGAGAACAGTTGAACGTGGCCCCATTGCCGCATCGCGTGGCCGACATTTTCGCCGGCCTCCAGCACAATCGGCGTAAAACCGCGCTCCAGGACATGGGCCGCGGCGGCGAGGCCGACCGGTCCGGCTCCGATGATGGCGAGGGTCTTTGCTTCGTTCATGGCATTCTCCCATTATACTAGAAACATCGAAACTCTGCACGCGAAGAAACTATGCCGCGGTCTTTGCATCCTGGCTTTCGGCGTCGGCGCAGCATTCGGCGACCAGAAAATCTACCAGCCCCTGCATGACTTCATAGTTTGCGTGGCATACGAGAGTGGTTGCTTCCCGCACCTGCGTGACCAGACCCACCACTACCAATGCCTTGATGTGGTGGGAGAGCGTTGAAGGCGCGATCTTCAGCTTGTCCTGCAGGCGGCCAACCGGCAGCCCGGCGGCTCCCGCGCGGATCAGCGTACGGTAAATCTTGAGCCGGGTTGGATTGCCCAGTGCTTCCAGGTGTGCGGCTGCGTCATCGAGTTTCATGCCGGCATGATGTCATTCCGAGTCGATGTTGTCAAACTATATTTCTAGTAGCATCGAAATATATGGGGGCGGGGGGCAGTTTGCTTGACAGGGCATAATATATCGATAATTCTCGATATATGGAATCAGAGCAAGCCATTCTCGTTTTTGCCGCGCTGGCGCAATCGACCCGGCTGGATGTGTTTCGGTTGCTCGTGAAGCACGAGCCGGAGGGGCTGGCGGCGGGCGACATCGCCCGTGCGCTGGCAGTCCCGCAAAACACCATGTCGTCGCATCTGGCGATCCT
>JBJMTR010000146.1:0-1986 GCA_045811565.1 Bradyrhizobium sp. | reverse complement strand
GGCGGAATGGTCGCCGGTAACGGCCGACCTCTTGGCAAAGCTGGTGAAGCAGGCCGGCGTGCCCGATGGCGTGCTCAACACCGTGCATGGCATCGGCGAAGAGGCCGGCAAGGCACTGACCGAGCATCCCGCCATCAGGGCGGTCGGCTTCGTCGGCGAGAGCGCGACGGGCTCCGCGATCATGGCGCAGGGCGCGCCGACGCTGAAGCGCGTACATTTCGAGCTCGGCGGCAAGAACCCGGTGATCGTGTTCGACGACGCCGATCTCGACCGCGCGCTGGATGCTGTCGTCTTCATGATCTACTCGCTCAATGGCGAGCGCTGCACCTCGTCGAGCCGGCTGCTGATCCAGCACGGCATCGCCGAAAGGTTCATCGAGAAGCTGACCGCCCGCGTGAAGGCGCTGAAGGTCGGGCATCCGCTCGACCCCGCGACCGAAATCGGGCCGCTGATCCATGAGCGGCATCTGGCAAAAGTTTGCAGCTATTTCGATGTGGCGCGAAACGATGGCGCAACGATCGCCATCGGCGGCAAGCCGCATGACGGACCCGGCGGCGGGCATTATGTGCAGCCGACGCTGGTCACCGGCGCGAATTCAAAGATGCGCGTCGCGCAAGAAGAGGTGTTCGGCCCGTTCCTGACCGTCATTGCCTTCAATGACGAGAACGACGCCATCGAGATCGCCAACGGTGTGCAGTATGGTCTGACCGGCTATGTCTGGACAGCGGATATGGGCCGCGCGCTGCGCGTCGCGGATGCGCTCGAAGCCGGCATGATCTGGCTCAATTCCGAAAACGTCCGCCATCTGCCGACGCCGTTCGGCGGCATGAAATCATCCGGTATCGGCCGCGACGGCGGCGATTATTCGTTCGACTTCTACATGGAAACCAAGCACGTCTCGCTCGCACGCGGGACGCACAGGATTCAGAGACTGGGAGTTTAAACCGTCGTCATTCCGGGGCGGCGCGTAGTGCCGAGCCCGGAATCCATAACCACGGTCGGGAGTATGGACTCTCTGATGTGCAATTGCACATCATAGCCTGCACCTTCCGGCGCATCCCGGAATGACGAGCTAAATTGGGGAAACAGCATGCCCGTGCCGCAACACATCTTCGACCCGCCTTTCAATATTATTCGCTCAAGCCATGTTGTGCTTGACGTGGCCGACCTGAACGCGAGTCGCGAGTTTTACGAGACCACCGTCGGCCTGCACGTCGAGGACAGCGACGACACGGCGGTGTATTTGCGCGGCAGCGAGGAGCATCAGCATCACTCGCTGGTGCTGCGGAAGGCGCAAACGGCCGCCTGCAGCCGATTGGGATTCAAGGTCGGCAATGACGGCGATCTCGACAAGGCCGCCACGTTCTTTTCCGAAAACGGCATCACCTACAAGTTCACCGAACGGCCGTTCCAGGGCCGCACGCTGCAATGCACCGATCCCTTCGGTTTCCAGATCGAACTCTATGCTTCGATGGAGAAGCGCCCGCAATTGCTGCGGCGCTACGATCTCTACAAGGGCTGCCATCCGCAGCGGCTCGATCACTTCAACGTCTTCGCGGCCGAGGTTCAGGATACCGTGGATTTCTATGCGCGGCTGGGTTTCCGGCTCACCGAATATGGCGAGGAGGACGGGCCAAACGGACGCATCGCGGCAGCCTGGATGCATCGCAAGGGCAACGTGCACGATCTCGCCATCACCAATGGCAAGGGTCCCCGCCTGCACCATTTTGCCTACTGGGTGCCGACCGCGATGAACATTTTGCATCTCTGCGACGTGATGGCCTCCAGCGGGTTCCTGAAAAACATCGAGCGCGGGCCGGGCCGCCACGGCATTTCAAACGCGTTCTTTCTCTACATTCGCGATCCCGACGGCCATCGCCTCGAGCTTTACACCAGCGATTACTTCACCGGGGATCACGACCACGAGCCGATGCGCTGGTCGTTGAAAGATCCGCGGCGGCAAACGCTGTGGGGCGCGCCGGCGCC
>JBJMTR010000145.1:0-5036 GCA_045811565.1 Bradyrhizobium sp. | reverse complement strand
TTGCCCGGGCCGAACATCTCGCCGCGGCCGCAGGCCAGCAAGTCTTCGTATTCATAACCGCTGCGCCGTTCCAGCATCGTATCCAGCCTCTCTTAGATGTCCCGATAGAGCGCTTTCTGAGCGAACCGGACCCGTTTCCCGACGGGAGAACACTTGTTTCCCGCAATTTGGCGCTACTGAGGGTGCTATCGGCATTAGCCTCTGCCGAAATCGCATATGTGGTCCGCGCGCTCTGTAACATAGGCACCCGGACCCGGCAAAGCACTGGAACGGGCTAAAACACCCCGTTTGCACCTGCTTGTTCTTTACCCTAGGGGGGTTCCTAGTTGCGAAAAACTTGCATCTGACGGATTTCCTTCTTATATTCCATTGTAATAGTGCCTGAGTTTCAGAGAATGCGGTGCCTGACGTGGACATGAACGACGAAGTCCCGGCTTTGAACGATGACGCCGCAAGTCCGGCCGCGCCCCGCGGCGCCGGGCACCAGCCGGCTTTGACCGGCTGCCCCTGGCATGACGTCAACGAAATGCTGCAGGCGGCCGGCCTCCGTCCGACCCGTCAGCGCATGGCGCTGGGCTGGCTGCTGTTCGGCAAGGGCGCACGGCATTTGACCGCGGAAATGCTTTACGAGGAAGCGACGCTCGCCAAGGTTCCGGTGTCGCTGGCCACCGTCTACAATACCCTCAACCAGCTCACCGATGCCGGCCTCTTACGCCAGGTCAGCGTCGACGGCACCAAGACCTATTTCGATACCAACGTGTCGGCGCATCACCATTTCTATCTCGAGAACAATCACGAGCTGGTCGACATTCCCGATCCGCATCTGGTGCTGAACAAGATGCCGGATGTGCCGGAGGGTTACGAGATCGCCCGCGTCGACATGGTGGTGCGACTGCGCAAGAAGCGCTGAGCGCGCATCTTTCCCTCGTCCCCGCAAACGCGGCGACCCATAAATCTTTGTTGCTTTAGAAAGGCGTCTACTTCAGCGCCAAGCTCGATCGGCCGGGGCGTATGGGTGCCGGCTCAAGGCCAAGACGACGCGAGAGTTATTGAGTTTGCGTCACTCCACCTTCTCGTCCGCGTAAACGCCCCACAGCCGCTGCTGCTCGATCCAGCCGTCAAAACCATTGCCGGTGACGCGGCACCAGCCGTTGGTGCATTTTTTCACCTGCGCGACGACGCCGGCCTGCAGCCGCGCGGCCACGGCGCTCGTGGTATCGGAGCGGTCATAGAGCGGCGCGAGTTCGTCCTTGCTCTTCATGGTGACGACGGCCGTACGTCGGCCCGACAGCAAGGAGTGATAGACCCAGCCCTCGGCACCTTCGGAATCCCGCACCCGGCGCCAGTTCTCGAATTCGGCGGTGATTTCGACCGGCAGGCCGGAGCGGGTATAGACCCAAGCCACATCGTTGTCCTTGGTCGGACCTGCCCTGACATTCACATGATCGGATTTGAGGCTGACGTAACGCGGCACCGGCAGGCCGCTGGTGGTAGGGCTTGAATCCTTGGCCGAAAATCCTGTCGTGACGGAAGCGCCAAGCATGCAGCCCGCGACTACCACAACCGAACCGAAACGCCCCAACGCCATCAACTCGTCTCCTGCCGAGATACCAACTCAAGAATCGTTCGAGTTGAACCCGTACGCGAACGTCTTTATCCCAAATCCCTGTGCCGCACCCTTGATCGCCTCGATCTGTCCCAACGGCATCGTTGGGGTTCTTGTCTTGGCCCGGCCTTCTGCTAGAGAGGACGGAACGATTTAGAACCAGAACGCCCCGACTTTGCCCTTGGGAAACCCGAGGCAAGTAGCGGGGAACTCAAGGAAACGCGGGGACCGCGCGGCAACCGCAGTGTCGAACAACCGGGTTAATGAGGCCTGAACGGCGCGGCCTTCTGACTGCTAAAGGTTGGCGGACCAAAGCCTCATGAGAGCAGGACATGTCGGTTAAGAAAAAGCCACTCGTCGTCGTCACCCGCAAATTGCCGGATTCGATCGAGACCCGGATGCGCGAATTGTTCGACGCCAGGCTCAATCTCGATGATACGCCGCTGACGTCAGAGCAGATCGCCGAAGCCGTTCGCTCGGCGGATGTGCTGGTGCCGACCGTCACCGATCTGATCCGGGAAGACGTGATCAACCAGCCCGATTGCAAGCTCCGGATGATCGCCAATTTCGGCAACGGCGTCGACAATATTGACGTTACGGCAGCGCACGCGCGCGGCATCACCGTGACCAATACGCCAAAGGTTCTGACCGAGGACACCGCGGACATGACTATGGCGCTGATCCTTGCAGTGCCGCGGCGGCTGATCGAGGGCGCTTCGATCCTGACCGACGGCAAGAACTGGGAGGGCTGGTCGCCGACCTGGATGCTCGGCCATCGCATCGGCGGAAAACGGCTCGGCATCATCGGCATGGGTCGCATCGGCCAGGCGGTGGCGCGCCGCGCCCGCGCCTTCGGCCTGCAGATCCACTATCACAACCGCCGCCCCGTTGCCCCGCGCATCGCGGATGAGTTGGGCGCAACCTATTGGGAAAGCCTCGACCAGATGCTGGCGCGGATGGACATTATCTCCGTGAACTGTCCACATACGCCGGCGACGTTTCATCTGCTCTCGGCGCGGCGGCTGAAGCTGATCCGGAAAGACGCCTATATCGTCAACACCGCGCGCGGCGAGGTGATCGACGAGGATACGCTGATCAAGCTGATCGAAGCCGGGGATGTCGGTGGCGCCGGCCTCGACGTCTACGAGCATGAACCAGCGGTCAATCCAAAATTGGTGAGGCTCGCCAAGGCCGGCAAGGTGGTGCTGCTGCCGCATATGGGCTCGGCGACCATCGAAGGCCGCGTCGAGATGGGCGAGAAGGTGATCATCAATATCAGAACCTTCCTCGACAACCACAAGCCGCCAGACCGCGTGCTGCCCAGCATGCTGTGAGCGGTGGCGCCGACGAAGAGCGGCTCCTCATCCTTCCGCGTCGGGTCCTCTATGGGATGCGTGACTGATATGCACGCAAATCGCTAACCGTGGGCTTATCGCCGTTGAGCGGGTTCGCGGGATCACGCACATAGCGCAGCGTCTCGAACCGCATCGCGCGGGCATCGACCATTAACAGCCGCCCCACAAGACTCTCGCCAAAACCGACGATCTCGCGGATGGCTTCCAGCGCCATCATCGATCCCAAAATGCCGGCGAGCGCACCCATCACGCCGGCCTCGGCGCAAGCCGGCACCGTGCCCGGTGGCGGCGGTTCTGGAAACAGGCAGCGATAGGTGGGGTTAAACTCGCCGTGGGCGTTTTTCTCATGGGCGCGGATCGTGGTCAGCGAGCCGTCGAACATGCCGAGCGCGGCCGTGATCAGCGGCTTGGCGGCGAGGAAGCAGGCATCGGAGACGAGATAACGGGTTTCGAAATTGTCGGAGCCGTCGAGCACCAAGTCGTAACCGCCGATCAGCGACATCGCATTCCCAGCATCGAGCCGCACTGCATGCGCCTCGAAATTCACATGCGGATTGAGCGCGTGGATCTGCTCGGCGGCGCTGTCAACCTTGCGCCGCCCGATATCGGGCGTCGCGTGGATGATCTGGCGCTGCAGAATGGACAGCGAGACAATGTCGTCATCGACCACGCCAAGCGTGCCGACGCCGGCGGCGGCGAGATACATCAAGGCCGGCGCGCCGAGACCACCGGCGCCGATCACCAAAACCGAGGCTTCCTTTAACGCGGCCTGGCCGGGGCCACCGACTTCGCGCAGCACGATATGGCGGGCGTAGCGTTCGAGCTCGTCGGCATTCAGCATAGTCGCGTTACTTTCTTCAACTCTCACCCTCTGGTGAGGAGCGCGTCTTCGCGCGTCTCGAGCCATGAGGCCCGCGGCCCATCCTTCGAGACGCGGCCAAATGGCCGCTCCTCAGGACGAGGGAGACCAACGGCTGGCTGAACCGCCGGGCGGTTGTTGCCGACCAAGCAGATGTGCTTAATTGGCAAGACGTCAATGACCTTCCAATGAAATCGTGTTTGTATTCCCTTTGTATTCCCCTCGGGATTTGTCATGAGATCGGTTCTTTCAGCAACATTGACGATCGTTGTTTTGGGGGCTTCCGCGCAGGCCCAGATGACACCGCCGTCGACGGCGGGCGCGAAGCCGAAGACCGTCGCGACAGTGCCGATCCGCCCCGCGCTGCAGAAACCGGAGGAGACGGCGAACGCGATGGCGCCGGCCGAGCGGCTGGCCCTGCAATCGGACCTCGCCTGGGTCGGGCAATATAACGGCGCGATCACCGGCGATTTGAGCGAGCGCATGGTCGCCGCGATCAAGGAATTCCAGAAATCCCGCGGCGGCAGACCGACCGGCGTGCTCAATCCGCAGGAGCGCGGCGTGCTCGCCGACACCGCCAGGCGCAAGCAGGAAAGCGTCGGCTGGAGGATTGTCACCGAGCCAGGCACCGGCGTACGGCTCGGCATCCCCACCAAACTCGTGCCGCAGCTAACCAGCGACACCAATGGCGCGAAGTGGACGTCGCCCACCGGGACGGTCCAGATCCAGCTGACACGGCGCAAGGAAGCCAATCCGACGACCGCAAAACTCGCGGAGCGGGAAAAGAAGGAACCGGCTGGACGCAATATCGACTACACCCTCGTCAAGCCGGATTTCTTTGTCCTGTCGGGCTTGCAGGGACTGAAGAAATTTTACCTTCGTGGCGCATTCAAGGGCGACGAGGTCCGCATCCTCACCATCCTCTACGATCAGGCGATCGAAAATACAGTGGGACCCGTCGTGATCGCGATGTCGAGCGCGTTCAACGCATTTCCGAGCGGCGCACAGCTTGCGGGCCCGCCGCCACGCAAAACCGTGGAATACAGCACCGGTACCGTCGTCAGCGAGGACGGCGCTGTTATCACCGACCGTCTCACCAGCGATGAATGCCTCGCCATCACGATCGGCGGCTACGGCAATGCCGACCGCGTTGCTGTGGACAACGGCCATGATCTCGCTTTGCTGCGGATCTACGGCGCACGCGGATTGAAGCCGC
>JBJMTR010000144.1:0-2997 GCA_045811565.1 Bradyrhizobium sp. | reverse complement strand
GGGGTCACGATCTCGATCGGCTTGGCGACATTGGAGCGCAAGGGCGAGTCAATCAACGACGTCCTCAAGCGCGCTGATACTGCGCTGTATCGTGCCAAGCACGACGGGCGGAATAGGGTGGTAGCCGCGGCGGCGTGAGTGCGTGATGTGGCGCAGTGAGCGCGCCACATCACCGTTCGTCATACCCGCGGGGGCACCTATCCCGTACCCCGTGGCCTCTCGGCCAATAACTGGTGCCTCTGGAATACTTGTTCACCCGCCTTCGCGGGTGATGACGAGCGTCTATCTGGAAGCGCGTTTCTTCGTAGCCCGCCGCGGTCTTTCAGCATCGCTCTCACCAAATTCGACCCCCGCATTCCTCAGCAGCACCTTTGCGGCTTCCTTTGCCGCGCGCGCCATCGAGGGATCGTTGCGAACGAGGTCCTGCGCGATCGAGCCGTCGACCAGCAGCGCGAGCTGCGTCGCAAGGCCTTCGGCGTCGGCGACGCCGAGTTGCCTCAAGAGATCGCGAAACCAGAGGCGTCGGCTTTCCTTGAAGGCGATGGCGATTTTCTTGACCGACTGGTCCTCGGCGCCGAGTTCGGCCACGGCATTGACGAACGGGCAACCGCGAAAGCCCTTGCTGGCGAACCCTCGCTCCAGCCGGTCGAACGTTCCGAGGATCTGTTCGACGGGTGGCTTGCCGGACGGCGGCGCCTGCACAAAACGGCCCGCGAGATACGCCGATATCAACTCGTCCTTTGAGGGAAAGTGATTGTACAGCGTGCGTTTGCTGATGCCGATTTCAGCGGCGATGGTGTCGACGCCGACGGCCCGAATACCGCGCAAGTAGAACAACTTGTCGGCAGTTTCCAGTATCCGCTGTTTCATGGTCGGTTTTTCTGACATGGGAGCCATTACACAGATCGGTGTCCTTTGGTCTTGACAGCCGCGGCTATATATAGCGTACCTACACAGGTCTGTGTAACCAAAATCGGCGGAATTCGCAGGCTCCGGCTATCGTGCCGACGCCACAAGGGAGAACAAAAACAATGCCCCTGCTGCAGATCCTGCGTCCCACACTCCCTATTTTGATCGGCGCCTCCATCATGCTCACGCTGAGCATGGGCCTAAGGCAAAGTCTTGGTATCTTTCTGCAGCCGCTGACGCATGACATCAGGATTTCAGTCTCCGACTTCACGCTGGCGCTTGCGGTGCAAAACCTCGCCTGGGGATTTTTGCAGCCGCTCGCCGGTGCCCTGACGGTCCGCTACGGCTTTCGCCCGATCATGGTGGTGGGCTCGCTGCTTTACATCGTGGGTCTCGCCTTGATGGCGGGCGCGAACGGCTTCCTCAGCGTCATGATCGGCGGCGGCTTTCTGATCGGGATTTCGCTCGCCTGCACCGCTGCGGCGATTGCGATGTCGGTGGCGGCGCGCGCGGTGCCGGAGACGGTACGCTCGACTGTGCTCGGCATGGTCTCGGCGGCGGGATCGCTCGGGGCATTGCTGTCGCCGCCGATCGGGCAGTTGCTCAATGAGGGCTATGGCTGGCGGATCGGGCTCGCCGGTTTTGTGGTGCTGTCGCTCGTGATGATTCCCGCGGCCTGGTTCGCCGGCCGGGCTGACAAGATCCCGTTGCCAAAACCATCGGCAGATGACATCGGCAACACCTCGGCGGGCGTTGCGGTCAAGGTCGCCTTTAGCAATGCCTCGTTCGTGGTGATGACCTGCGCTTATTTCGTCTGCGGCATGCAACTAGTCTTCTTAACCACGCATTTGCCGTCCTATCTCGCGATCTGCGGCCTGGACCCGATGCTGAGCGCGCAGACGCTCGGCATGATCGGTGGATTCAACGTGCTCGGCAGCCTGTTTTTCGGCTGGGCCGGCGGACGCTGGAACAAGCTGGCGCTGTTGGGCGGGATCTATATTTTCCGATCCATCGCGCTCGCCTGGTATTTCACGCTGCCGGCCACGCCGGCGAACACGCTGTTGTTCGGCGCGATCATGGGGTTTCTCTGGATGGGTGTCAGCCCGCTGGTCGCGGGCGCCGTCTCTGAGATGTTCGGGCTGAAATGGCAGGCGATGATCCAGGGCCTTGCCTTCATGAGCCACCAACTCGGCAGCTTCCTCGGCGCGTATGGGGGAGGGCTGATCTACGACGCGCTCGGCTCCTACACCATGGCGTGGCGTGTCGGCGTCGCGCTGGGGCTCGCTGGAGGCATTCTTCAGGTCGCGTTCGCGCTGATTCGCCCGAGCCAGCCGCCGGTGTTGCGGACTGCATAGCCTGGAGCCTCGGTTCTGATTGAATCAGAGCGAGGCTCTATTTTTAAAAACCCGATGGAATCAAAACGGGGCCCGAAAGGCCCCGTTCAAATCAGTAGCTCTCCGCGATCTTACTTGATCTTGGCTTCGCGGAATTCGACGTGCTTGCGCGCCACTGGATCGTACTTCTTCTTCACCAGCTTGTCGGTCATGGTGCGCGAATTCTTCTTGGCGACGTAGTAGTAGCCGGTATCAGCCGAGGAAACGAGCTTGACCTTGATGGTGACCGCTTTGGCCATGTTCAGAACCTCAAATATCCGGGGTACAGGAGCCGGCCAATCGGCCCGCATTTGCCGCGCAACCTAGCTTCTGACAGCCCAAAGTCAAGGTTTTGGCAGGTTAAAAACCGGCCCGACCCGCGAATTAACCCTCAAAGAACGGGTTTTTCGGCCGCGGCAACCCCAGATTCTCCCGCAACGTCTTGCCCTCATACTCCTTCCGGAAAATCCCGCGCTTCTGCAGTTCCGGGATCACCTTGTCGACGAAATCGTCGAGGCCGGCGGGCAGGTACGGGAACATGATGTTGAAGCCGTCGCTTCCGTAGCTCGTCAGCCATTCCTCCATCTGGTCGGCGATTGTTTTGGCCGTGCCAACAAAGGAAAGGCCGCCGTAGCCGCCGACGCGCTGGGCGAGCTGGCGCACAGTGAGCTTGTCGCGGGCGGCGACATCGACCAGCCGCTGGCGACCGCTCTTG